>JBKOVQ010000086.1:0-21336 GCA_046723985.1 Actinomycetota bacterium
GTCATGTTCGGCCCGAAGATCGTCTCCTCGGGCGCGCACCCGAGGAAGCGGGCGGCGGTTTCCCGGGCCCGCTGCTCGAGCGCCTCCGTGCGGCGGCTCGTCTCGTACGGGCCGCTGACGTTCGCGTTCGAGGTTCGGAAGTAGTCGGCGACCGCCTCGATCACCTCGTCCGGCACCTGCGAGCCGCCCGGAGCGTCGAAGTAGACGAGGTCCCGCTGGAGCGCGGTAAACCGGGAGCGAACGGCGGCGACGTCGAGGCTCATGCCGCCTGAGCTTCCCACGCCGCGAGCAGCTCCGCCTCGCGTTCGAGTGCCAGGCCGGCCTTGCCCGTCCACTCGGGGACGTCGCGGGCGGTCTCCGCGAGCGGCCGGAACGTGAGCCCCGCCTGAACCGCCCGGTCGACCGGGACGAGCTGGAAGGCGGCGAAGTCGTCGTCCGTCGGCGGGATCCAGCAGGGTAGATCGCTCCAGCCTTCCACGCTCTCCTCGGCCAGGAACTCCTGCGTGACGCGGACGACGTCGTGGGCGCCGCAGGCCTCGAGCATCGAGTCGAAGGTGATCGCGCCGGGCGGCGAGGTCGCGTTGAACGGCCCGCTGCGCTCGTCCTCGACCAGCCGGATCATCCAGTCTGAGAGGTCGCGGACGTCGATCATCTGGATGGGCTGGTCGGGAGGGGCAAGGATCGGGCCGCCGCGCTCCACCCGCCGCGGCCAGTAGGTGAAGCGGTCGGTCGGGTCGTTCGGGCCGACGATCAGGCCCGGGCGGACGAGGACGGCGCGATCGCCGAAGGCGGCCTCGACCTCCTGCTCGCAGAGTGCCTTGAGGGCGCCGTAGTTCGAGTAGTCCTCGAGCAGCCGGTCGGCGGGCTTGTCGCCGAGCGGCTCCGGCGGATCGGTCTCGACCCTCGGCTCGCGGTAGTCGGCGTAGTAGGAGATCGAGGAGACGAACACGTAGCGGCCGGCAGTGCCGGCGAGGAACCGGGCCGAGTCGCGCACGTGCTCCGGCACGTAGCCGGAGGTGTCGAGGACGGCGTCCCAGGTTCGGCCCTCGAGGACCGCGAGCCCGCCGTCCCGATCGCCGTGCAGCTTCTCGATCTTGGGGAAGCGCTCGGGATGCGTCTGGCCACGGTTGAACGTCGTGACCTCGTGCCCGCGGGCCAGCGCCGCCTCGATCAGCGCGAAGCCGACGAACCTCGGCCCCCCGATCAGCAGAAGCCTCAGGTCACGCTCCAGAGGTAGCGCGGCTTGGCGGTCAGGGAGGCGCCGATGAAGCAGTCGCGCTCCGCCAGTTGGAGGAGCGCCTGCGGGTCGCCCGGGCTGGGATCGAAGCGGACGGCAAGGCGCGCCTCGATGTCGACGAACGCGAAGCGGCCGTCCTCCTCGCGCCGGGTGACCGTGCCCGACGCCTCGCCGCCCCCGGTCACTTCGACGCCCTGACGCCGGGCGTGGTAGCGGAGGCTCGTCAGCGAGCAGTCGAGCAGGCCGGCGAGGACGAGGTGCTCCGGCGACCACGACTCCGGCACGTCGACCGCCGCGTCCTTCGCCGTCGCCACGCTCTTCCCGTCGTACCGGACCTCGTATTCGAACACCCGCGCCCTTGGCTCAGCCATGCGGCAGAACCTAGCGGGTCCGTCCGGACCCGCAGCTACGTTCCGGACGTGACGAGACTCCGGCCCCTGAGCGAATCGGAGTGCTACACGCGCCTGTACGGCGACCGCGACTCGACGGTATCCGTGATCCGGGAGAGCGAGTCCGAGCAGCCGACCGGGGGGCTGCTCGGAGAGCAGTTCGTCAGGCTCTTCGAGAAGCACCAGCTGGAAGGTTGGCCCGACGAGCTTCCCGAGGTCGAAGCGGCGTAACCGCGAGCGCCGTCCCCGACGTCCTGGCGCCCGGCCTGTCGGTCGTCTTCTGCGGGATCAACCCCGGCCGTGTGTCGGCGGGGGCGGCTGCACACTTCGCGAATCCCCGCAACGACTTCTGGCGGCTCCTGCACGACGCGGGCTTCACACCTCGACTGGTCGCGCCGGCCGAGCAGTTCGATGTGCTCCGCTACGGGATCGGATTGACGAACGCCGCGTTCAGGACGACGCCCGGATCCGGTCACCTGCGCGCCGCCGACTTCGTCGGCGCCGCAGAGCGCCTCGAGCGGCTGTCGGTCGAGCTCGCGCCGCGCGCGATCGGTTTCGTCGGCAAGGAGGCATACCGGGGAGCGTTCCGCGAGCGTCCCGAGCACGGCTTGCAAGACCGTCGGCTGGGGGAGACGCTTCTCTTCGTCCTCCCCTCGACGTCGCCCGCCAACGCTGCCGTGCCGTATGCCGAGCGGCTGCGCTGGTTCAGAGCGCTCCGCGAACTCGTCGGCTAGCCGCGCCAGCGGTTCGTGATCGGCGTTCGCCGGTCGCGACCGAAGGCCTTCGGGCGGAGCTTCACGCCGGGAGGAGCCTGCCGGCGCTTGTACTCGGCCCGGTCGATCATGCCGAGCGCCCTCTCCACCACCTCGGGATCGAAGCCGTCCGTGAGCAGCTCCTCGCGCGAGCGGTCGAGCTCCACGTAGGCCTCGAGCACCCGGTCGAGCTCGGGGTACGGGGGCAGCGAATCCTCGTCGAGCTGATCGGCGCGCAGCTCGGCGCTCGGCGCACGGTCGATGATCGTCTGGGGGATCACCCCGCGGCCTGCGCCGTCGTTGAGGTGCCGCGCCAGGCGGAACACGTCGGTCTTGAAGACGTCCTTGAGCAGCGCGAAGCCGCCGGCCATGTCCCCGTAGAGCGTGGCGTAGCCGACCGAGAGCTCGGACTTGTTGCCCGTCGCGACCACGAGCCAGCCGAACTTGTTCGAGAGCGCCATCAGCAACACGCCGCGCACCCGGGCCTGGAGGTTCTCCTCGGCCAGGTCGCGCTCGAGCTCGCCGAAGCTGGGGGCAAGCGAGCCCTCGAACTGGGCCACGACGTCGTCGATCGGCACCTCGCGGAAGTCGATCCCGAGGTTCTCTGCCAATCGTCGTGCGTCGGCCCGTGTCCCCTCGGACGAGAAGCGGGAGGGCATCGAGACGCCGTGCACCCGCTCCGCGCCCAGCGCCTGGACCGCGAGCGCGACGGTCAACGCCGAGTCGATCCCGCCGGACAGGCCGACGACGACGTCGCCGAAGCCGTTCTTGCCGACGTAGTCGCGGAGCCCGAGCTCCAGTGCGAGTCGCATCTGCTCCAGCTCCCCGTCGAACGGCGAAACCTGCGCAGGTGCAGGGCTCTTCACCGCACCTGGCACCCCTAAGACGACTTCGGTGGGCCGTCGCGGCTCGGTCTGCTCGGCGAGCGCTCGACGTCGCGCGTCCGAAAGACGCCGTCCCATCGCGGCGGTCGGGTCGACGTCGACGACGAGCAGCGCCTCCTCGAACCCCGGCGCCCGGGCCAGCACCTCGCCCTCGTCGTCGAGCACGACCGAGTGTCCGTCGAAGACCAGCTCGTCCTGTCCGCCGACCGCGTTCACGAACGCAACGAACGACGCCGTATCTCGAGCGCGCAGCTGGAACATCTCCTCGCGCTCCCGCTCCTTGCCGACGTGGTACGGCGAGGCCGACACGTTCACGAGGAGCTGCGCGCCTGCGAGGGCGAGGTCCGTCGCCGGCGGTCCCGGTTGCCACATGTCCTCGCAGATCGTCACGCCGACGAGCGCATCCCCCAGCCGCAGCGAGACCAGATCCCGCGCCGAGGCGAAGTACCGCTGCTCGTCGAAGACGCCGTAGTTGGGGAGGAACCGTTTGCGGTAGACCGCCCGCACATCGCCGTCCGAGCACACCGCACACGCGTTGTACAGGTCCCCCTCGAAGTGCGGGAAGCCGACGAGCGCAGTGATGCCCGAAGCGGTCGCCGCGATCTCGTCCAGCGACCGTCGCGCGGCACGCACGAAGCCCGGCCGGAGGAGCAGGTCTTCCGGCGGGTACCCGGTGACCGCCAGCTCGGGAAAGAGGACGAGATCCGCTCCGGCCGACCGTGCTTCCTCCAGGCGGGCGACGATCAGGTCTCGGTTTCCGTCGAGGTCGCCGACGGTCGTGTTGATCTGGGCGAGCGCGAGTCTCACAGTTTTCGCCTTTCAGTCGAAAACCATATCAACCGAGCGCAGCCGAGATCGCGTCGAGCGCCTCGGGGTTCTCGATCGAGGACAGGTCGCCCGGGTCGCGCCCGAGCACGGTCGCCCGCACCGCCCGCCTGACGATCTTGGCCGAGCGCGTCTTGGGCAACGCCGGCACGAAGACGACCCGGTCGGGAGCGAACGCCTTGCCGAGGTCGGCGGCGACCAACGCGGCCACATCGTCTTCCGACGCGTCCGCCCCGGGGACGAGGACGCAGAACACCCAGGCAACCTCGCCCTTCACCTCGTGCGGGACACCGACCGCGGCCGCCTCCGCCACGGCCGGGTGCGCGACCGCGGCCGACTCGATCTCGGCAGGCCCGATCCGCTTGCCGGCGATGTTCAGCGTGTCGTCGGAGCGGCCGTGGAGGAACCAATAGCCGTCGGCGTCGACCGACGCCCAATCGCCGTGGGTCCAGATACCCGGGTACCGTCGCCAGTACGTGTCGAGGTAGCGCTCCGGATCGTCCCAGAACCCGCGCGTCATCCCCGGAGACGGCTTCCGGCAGACGAGCTCCCCGACCTCGCCGGTGCCGACGAGCGACCGGCCCCCGGGGTCGAGCACGTCCATCGCCATCCCGAGCGCCGGACCGCCGAGCGAGCACTCCTTGATCGGCTCCGCGATGCAGCACGAGAGGAAGCACGCGCCCACCTCGGTGCCGCCCGAGATGTTGACGATCGGGACGCGTCCGCCGCCGGCGCGCTCGAACAGCCAGCGGTACGGCTCCGGGTTCCAGGGCTCACCGGTGGTCACGAACGCCCGTAGCGACGACAGATCCGCCGTGGGATCGCCGTGGGGGATCAGCGCGCGCACCAACGTCGGCGAACAGCCGAGGATCGAGACGCGCTCGTCCTCGACCAGCCGCCAGAGGCGGTTGGGCGGCCAATCCGGGGCGCCCTCGGCGAACACGAGCGTCGAGCCCATCGCGCCGCAGCCGACCACGGTCCAGGGGCCCATGATCCAGCCCATGTCGGTCGAGAAGTGGACGACGTCCTCGGGGTGTGCGTCCGCCTGGTAACACGCCTCGCGGGCGACCGAGATCAGGAAGCCGCCCTGGACGTGGAGTACGCCCTTGGGTTTACCGGTCGTCCCGGACGTGTAGGTGAGCAGGTAGGGATGTTCGGAATCGACCGGGAGCGGCTCCAGCGTGCCGGGACAGTCTGCGACCTCGTCGTCCCACGGAGCGACGATCACGTGCTCGAGCGCGGGCGCGTCGAGCCGGGCCTCTTCGAGGATCTCGAGCATCGGCACCTCGCGGCCCCGGCGCAGCGACGTCCGTGTGGCGATCGCCACCTTCGCTCCCGAGTCGACGAGTCGCTGTGCGACCGCCGGCGCCGCGAAGCCCGAGAAGACGGGCACCTGCACGGCGCCGACGTGTGCACAGGCGTGCGAGGCGATCGCGACCTCCGGCGACATCGGCAGGTAGATCACGACGCGGTCGCCGGGCTCGACGCCGAGCTGCACGAGCCGCTCCGCGAGACGCGTGACCGCGTCGGAGAGCTCGATGAAGGTCAGCTCGCGGCGAGTGCCGTCCTCGCCCCGGAGGACGGCTGCGACCCGATCGCTCCGCCACCGGTGGACGCAGTTCCGGGCGATGTTCAGCTTCGCGCCGAGGAACCAGGTCGCCCACTGGGGTCCCCGCGACACGTCCACGACCTGCGACCAGGGCTCGTACAGCTCGAGGCCCATGTCCTCGACCACAGCGGGCCAGAACCAGTCGGGATCGTCGATCGACCGCGCGACGAGCTCGCGGTAGCTCGAGAACCCGTGCTTTCGCATCAGCCGGACGACGTTGGCGTGCTCGAGCACGGCTTCGTCCGGTGTCCAGACCTCGTCGGCCACGGCGGCAACCCTACCGCTGTTAGCATCCACTAACAGTGCGCGCGAAGATTCTCGCCAGCTTGGTCAACGAAGAGCACCGCAAGTGGTGGTCGCTCGTCGCCGTCTCGTTCGGTCTGTTCATGATCATGCTCGACAACACGATCGTGAACGTCGCGCTGCCGACGATCCAGACCTCGCTGCACCTCCAGATCTCCGAGCTCGAGTGGGTCGTCACCGGCTACGCGCTCACCTTCGGCGCGTTCATGCTCACCGGCGGGAAGCTCGCAGACCTGCTCGGCCGGCGCCGGATCTACGTGATCGGCCTCCTGATCTTCATCGCCTCGTCGCTCGCCTGCGGGCTCGCCGACGGCGCGCCCATGCTGATCGGCGCCCGCGTCGTGCAAGGCCTCGGCGCCGCCCTGATGAACCCGGCGACGCTGTCGATCATCGTTGCGACGTTCCCCGCACGACAGCGCGGCACGGCGATCGGCGTCTGGGCGGGCGTCTCGGCTCTCGCGCTCGCGATCGGTCCGCTCGTCGGCGGCGTGATCGCCGAGCGCCTGAGCTGGAGCTGGATCTTCTTCATCAACGTGCCGGTCGGGGTGCTCGGCATAGCGGCTGCGTACGCCTTCATCGACGAGACGCGGGACACCTCGAAGGAGCAACGGCCCGACATCCCAGGCCTGGTCACATCCACGCTCGGCCTCTTCGCGCTCAGCTATGCACTGATCGAGGCGAACAACTACGGCTGGACTTCCACGCGCATCCTGGTCGCGTTCGGCATCGCCGCTGTCTCCCTCGGCGCCTTCGTCGTGCTCGAGCACTACGAGCGGCTGCCGATGCTCGAGCTCGGCCTGTTCCGCAACAAGGCGTTCTCGGGCGCGAACACGGTGATGCTGCTCACCGGGCTCGCGATGTTCGGGGTCTTCTTCTACGTCTCGCTGTACGTGCAACGGGTGATCGGCTACTCGCCGATCGAGGCCGGTGCATCGTTCCTGCCCTGGACGGTCCTGATCATCGTCCTTGCGCCGATGGCCGGGCGGCTCTCGGACCGAATTGGCCCGCGCCCTCTGGTCACCGGCGGGATGATCGTGATCACGGGGTCGCTGCTCCTCTTCGCGAACATGGGCGAGCACGAGACGTTCTGGGACCTGCTGCCTGCGATGCTGCTCGGGGGCGTCGGGATGTCCGGGGCGATGGCCCCGACCACCGCCGCCGCCATGCATTCGGTCCGGCCGGACAAGGCGGGCGTCGGCTCTGCCGTCCTCAACAGCATGCGCCAGGTGGGCGGCTCGCTCGGCATCGCGATCATGGGCGCCATCGTCGCCGCGTCGGCGGCACCCGGCCAGGCCGACCCGGCCGACTTCCTGCGCGGCTTCCACCATGCGCTCATCACCGCCGCCGTGCTCACGGTCCTCGGCGCGCTGATCGCGGCGTTCACGCTTCCCGGACGACCCCGTCGCGAGGCCGAGCGCTCGGCCGCGTTCGCCGAAGCAGGATGAAACCGACGAGGCTGCCGGCCGTGGAGCGGCGCGCCGCGGTGCTCGACACCGCCTGCCGCGTCTTCGCGCGCTGCTCCTACCGCGGAGCGACGACGGCGGAGATCGCCCGCGAGGCGGGCGTGACCGAGCCGATCCTCTATCGCCACTTCGCCTCGAAGCAGGCGCTCTACCTGGCGTGCATCGAGAGCGCCTGGCTTCGTGTCCGCGCGGCGTGGGACGAGGCAGTTGCGGCCGAGCCCGACCCACGTGCCTGGACGCAGGCGATGGCGAACGCGTTTCTCGACTTCAAGGAGCAGCGCTCCGCCGTCGCCCAGCTCTGGTTGCGGGCGTTGACCGAGTCGGGCGACGACCCGGAGATCCGGCGCTACCTCCGACGGCACCTCCGTGACGTCCACGAGTTCGTCACGGACGTCGTGCGCCGGGCTCAGGCCGCGGGCGCGATCCGGCCGGACCGCGATCCCCGCGCCGAGGCCTGGATCTTCATCGCCGTCGGCCTGCTGACAGCAGTCGCCGGCCGGCTGGGCGCACTGCCCGCCGAGGACTTGCAGCGGATCCGAGCGGCTCGGCACGCCTGGCTCACCGGCAACTAGAGACGCGCGCGCAAGATCCCGAATAAGCCGAGAGCCCCGGCTGCGGCCCCCGGGGCTCTCTCTGATCAGACTTCCCCTGCAGCCACCCTGTGCTTCTCTGCGGCGGGCGGCTGTTGAAGTGGCCCGGACTATAGAAGCCATGGCCGATCTTGTCAAGTAGGCAAGTGAAGCAATCTGCGATAACATTTGCTTCACCGGCGATAAGCGCATGGCAAAAGGAATTCCCGGCACACGTCCACAGCAGGAGCGCGGAGCGAGTGAAGTCGGCGACCGCCTGCGCGCTCTGCGCGTCGCGGCCGGCCTGACCCAGAGCCAAGTCGCCGACGGCCGGTTCTCGAAGGAGTACGTCAGCCAGATCGAGCGCGGCAAGACCCGGCCGGCCGTGGACACGCTCGAGTGGCTGGCGACAAGGCTCGACGTCGACCCGGCGTATCTGCTCGGCGGGGTCAGCGCCGAGGAGCGCGGACGGGTCGAGGCGGCACTCGCCCGAGCCGAAGCGCTGGCCGAGCAAGGCGAGCACGCCGCGGCTGCTCTCGGCTTCGCCGAGTGCCGTCACGAGGTCGCTGCCACCGCGGTGGCCGACCTCGAGCTCCGCCTGCTGCTCGGCGAGACGCTCGCTCTTGCCCAGAGCGGGGGAGTACACGAGGCGCTCCGTCAGCTGAGCAGGGCGCAGGAGATTGCCGAAGGCCCGGCCTTCTCCGACCTCGACCGCGCGGAAGTGTTGTTCCGAATGGGGGTGTGCCGCTACAACCTCTCGAGCATCTCGACTGCGGTCTCGCTGCTCTCCTCAGCGCTCGAGCTCGCCGATCGCTCAGGCCTGCCGTGCGACCTGCTCCGCGGCGACATCCTCGACTGGCGCTCGCGCTGCTATCGCCGCCAACGCGACTGGCAGGCGGCGCGGGAGGACGTCGAGCGGGCGCTCGAGTTGGCCGAAGCCGCCCACGACCTCCGTGCGGCGGCCCAGGCGTACTTCCAGGCGTCGCTCGTCGCCGAGCGCGAGGGCCACTGGCTGCTCGCCCGGACGTACGCGGAGCGGGCCCGCGGCTATTACGAAGAG
The DNA here is from genome assembly GCA_046723985.1 of Actinomycetota bacterium. Taxonomy (GTDB): domain Bacteria; phylum Actinomycetota; class Thermoleophilia; order Gaiellales; family Gaiellaceae; genus DATBLE01. The sequence goes on from JBKOVQ010000086.1 coordinate 9,092, forward strand.
CTCGAGGACCGCGCGAACGTCGGTCGGCTCCTCAACAACCTCGGTGGCTTGAACTTCTCGCTCGGGCATCCCGAGCGTGCAGTCGAGCTGCTGAAGAACGCCTACGACGTCGCACTCGAGGTGGGGGACGAGCCCGAGGCCGGGCTCGCGATGTGTTCGCTCGCCCAGGTTCACCTGGATGTCTCCGAGGCTGCTCTGGCCGAGGATGAGGCGTCGAAGGCGCTCACGCTCTTCGGCGACCGGCCGGACTACCTGCAGGGAATCGGCACTGCGCAGCTCGTTCTGGGTCGCGCACTGCTCGAGCAAGGTCGCCTGAAAGAGGCTGAAGAAATCCTGGGCGCTGCCGATAAGAGCTTCGAGCAGTTGTCGTCGGTCAGCCACCGGGCTGCAGCCTGGGTCGCACAGGGCGATCTCGCACAGAAGCGCAATGCAGATCGCGAGGCGGCCCGCCTCTACCGGCGGGCAGCCGAGGCGCTGCAGGACTTCCGCTTCTAGCCGAAAGGAGACATACAGGTGCTGGTCAAGGCCTATACCGACGGCCCCCGCTAGTCCGCGTCTCCGGCTGCGGTGCCGGTTTAGACTCGAGGCGTGCGTTCGCCGCGCCTCCTCGTCCTCTCGGCCGCGGCGCTCGGCGCCGCAGCTTGCGGCAGTGGAAAGCACGTCACGACGCCGGGCGAGGGAACGCTGGGCGCCGAACTCGCACGCCCAGGCCCGGACGTCGCCCTGATCCAGGGCACCTCCGACCACGCGACCGGCGCGGTCCGCGTCACGTTCCTCGTGATCGACTCGAAGTCGCGGGCCATCGAGCGGCGGCGGGCCCGTGTGTGGGTCGGCCCGTCGCTCGGCGCTCCGCCGACCGTGTCCACCGACGCGTTGCTCGAGCCGATCGGCGTTCCCGGCAAGTCTGAATCGGCGACCGGGGGCGTCTCACGCATCTACGTCGCGCGCTTCCCGCTCCCTCGCGCGGGCACCTACACCCTGGTCGCCGAGCCTGAGGGGACGAAGATCCAGGGCTTCGCGAAGATCCGGGTCGCGCGGCACCCACAAGCGCCCGCCGTCGGCAACAAGGCGATCCCCTCACGCACGCCGACGCTCGCCTCGACGCATGGTGACGCAGCCGAGCTGACCACGGCCAGCCCTCCCGATCTCAGCCTCCTCCGCTACTCGGTTGCCGACGCGATCGCCGCCCACGCGCCGTTCGTGCTCGTCTTCGCGACGCCCAAGTTCTGTAGCTCCCGGACGTGTGGCCCGGTGGTCGACGTCGCTCAGGCGGTCCAGCGGCACTTCGCCGGGAGCGGCGTCCGGTTCATCCACGTCGAGGTGTACACCGACAACAATCCGGCTCAGGGCTACAACCGCTGGTTCAGGGAGTGGCGGCTTCCGAGCGAGCCGTGGGTGTTCCTCGTCGGCCGCGACGGCCGTATCCGACAACGCTTCGAAGGCTCGGTGTCGGTCGCCGAGCTGAGCGCTGCGGTGCGCCGGCTGGTGGACTGACGGGCGTACGATCCCGGCAATGGCGGTGAAGCTCACCGAGCTGGTCACCTCGGGCGGCTGCGCCGCCAAGTACCCTGCGGCCCGGCTCCAGGAACTGCTCGCCGGCTTCGTGCCGGCCGAGGCCGAGGATCTGCTCGTCGGGCTCTCGCCCGCCGACGACGCCGCGGTCTACCGGCTCGACGACGAGACCGCGCTCGTGTTCACTCTCGACTTCTTCCCGCCGCTCGTCGACGACCCACGGGACTTCGGGACGATCGCGGCGACGAACGCACTGAACGACGTTTTCGCGATGGGCGGACGGCCGCTGCTCGCGCTGTCGATCGCCGAGTTCCCGGAGGACCTTCCGCAGGAGACGGTCGCGGCGATCCTCAGTGCGGCGGACGCGCAGGTGCGCCGGGCGGGGGCGATCCTCGCCGGCGGCCACACGATCCGTGACCGGGAGCCCAAGTACGGGCTCGCGGTGGTCGGCACGGTCCATCCGGACGGGCTCTGGCCGAAGGCGGGAGCGCGCACCGGCGACGCCCTCTTCCTGACGAAGCCGCTCGGCACCGGGCTCGTGCTGCACGGGGCCCAGCGCGGACTGGTCGGAGACGAAGACGTGCACGCTGCTGTCGGCTGGATGATCACGCTGAACGCCGACTGGGCGGATGTCCTGCGGGCCTTCCGGCCGAACGCCGTGACCGACGTGACCGGCTTCGGGCTGCTCGGGCACGCACACGAGATGGCCGAGCGGAGCGGCGTGCGGCTCGTTCTCGACGCGGGCGCGTGGCCGGCGCTCGACGGCGCCGTCGCGGTCGCCGGTGCCGGCGAGAAAACCGGCGGGGACCGCCGGAACCGCGACTTCGCCGCCGCGCACGTGATCGCGAACGGCGTCTCCGATGAGCTCCTGACGCTCGGCTGGGATCCCCAAACGGCGGGCGGCCTGCTCGTCTCGCTGCAGGCGGACAAGGGGCCGGCACTCCAGGCGGAACTCGACGCGCGTGGGCTCTTCGTGCGCCGGATCGGCCGCGTCGAGACGGGCGCCGGCGTGGTCGTCACGTAACCCCGTCTACACTCGGCCGAGTGCACGTCGAGACCACGCGTCTCTCACGGCTGCGCGCTTACGAGCTTTCGCCCGCCGCCTTTCGTTGGCTCGCCGGGCTGTCGGTGGGGGCGCTGTGGCTGATCGTCTGCACAGGCGCAGTCGTCCGGCTGACGAGCTCCGGGCTGGGCTGCGAGCACTGGCCCGGTTGCCAGCCGGGCCAGCCGTTCCCGGAGAAGGGCTACCACTCCTACATCGAGTTCGGGAACCGGATGGTCGCGAGCGTGACGATCGTCCTGACACTGGCGCTCGCGGTCGGGGCGTGGTTCACCCGGGGGCTGCCGAAGTGGGCTCGCTGGCTCGCAGTGGGGACGTTCGTCGGGACGGCCGCTCAGGCGCCGCTGGGGGCGATCACCGTCTACGCCCACCTGCATCCGGCGCTCGTGATTCCCCACCTGCTGCTCTCCGTCGCCGTGCTGGGTGCGGCCGTGATCGTCGGGCTCGAGGCGTTGTCGCTCGGCCGGGGTCACGGCAAGCCACTCGACCGCGAGCCGCGCCTTGCCGGGCTCGCGATCGCAATCGCCTGCTTTCTGCTCCTCGCATCCGGGACGATCGCGACGGCCGCCGGGCCACACTCGGGCGGGAAGGACGTCTACCGGCTCTGGCGCCTGCACCCGGCGCTGCTCCTGCACGGGACGGTGGTCGCGGTGCTCGGGTGCAGCCTCATGTTCCTGATCGGGTACCTGTTCGCGCGTCGGGCGGTCATCGGGCCTCGGTGGGCCGAGGGCGCCGGCGGTGTGGCGGTGCTGGTGCTCGCGCAGATGGCGATCGGAGACATCCAGTACCGGACACACCTTCCGTGGGGGCTCGTGCTCGTCCACGTGGCCGCGGCGGCGACCGTTTGGGCGGCGACGGTGGCGTTCGTCACGCTCATGTGGCGACCGCTGGCCGCCGGGCGCACATAGACTGGACCAATGACGGAGCTCGAGGTTTCGCGGCGGCCTGCGCTCGTTCGACCCGTGCTGATTGCCGCGTTCCGCGGTTGGAACGACGGCGGTCAGGGTGCGTCGCTCGCGGCCGGTTACCTTGCGAAGGCCTGGGATGCACGCCGCTTTGCCGAGATCGACCCGGAAGGGTTCTTCGACTTCCAGGCGACCCGGCCCCAGGTACGTTTGGAGCAGGGCTACACGCGGCGGATCGACTGGCCGGAGACGGTCTTCTACCACGGGCGCCCCGGCGGGCTCGACCGCGACGTCGTCCTCCTACTCGGGGTCGAGCCGAACCTCCGCTGGCGGACGTTCTCGAGCCTGATCGTCGACTTCGCGCGAGAGCTCGAGGTGGAGTTGGTCGTCACGCTCGGAGCATTGCTGGCCGACGTTCCGCACACACGGGATACGCCCGTCACCGGGAGCGCCACCGACCCTGCCCTGATCGAGCAGCTCGGTCTCCAGGCGTCCCGCTACGAGGGGCCGACCGGCATCGTCGGCGTCGTCCACGACGCCTGCAAGCGTGCGAACATCCCGTCCGCCAGCCTCTGGGCGGCGGTTCCCCACTACGTCTCGCTCGCACCGAGCCCGAAGGCGGGGTCGGCGCTCTGTGCCCGCCTCGCCGACCTGCTCGGGGCCGAGATCGACACGGCGGAGCTGGACGAGGCGGCCGAGGCATACGTGCACCAGGTCAGCGAGGCGATCGCGTCCGACGAGGAGACGGCTGCCTACGTCGAGGAGCTCGAGCGCCGCGTCGATGAGCTGGACGAGTCGGACATCCCCTCGGGCGAGTCGCTGGCCGCTGAGCTCTCACGCTTCCTCCGCGAGCGCGAGGAACGCGGCGACGGCCCAGCCGCTACGGACCAATAGCCTCAGGCTCTGTCCGAATTCGTCGCCGCGACCGACATGCGCGGGCGCGGCACAGCGCGCGCGCCGGCAGCGGGCGATGTGAGCGAAGCGAGCGAGCGAAGGAGAGGGTCCGCGGGGGAACCATGGGTTTCCCCGCGCTACTAGCCGAACGTGAACGCGTAGGCCGAGACGCCGGGCGAGAAGCGCAGCTCGAGAACGGCGTCGTCGATCTCGTCGCGGTCGACGAGTGTGTAGAGCCGGTCGGACGTGATGTGGACGACACCGTGCGGGTGTCCGTCCACCAGCACCTGCACGGTTCCCGTGCCGCCGAGGACAAGGAAAACCTTCCGGGCGTAGTAGCGCAACTGCAGCCGCGCATCCTTGCCGGCGACGATCCGTTGCGCGCGTACCGTCCACCGGCCGGCGTAGGCGAAGTCGTCCCGCCCGAGCCCGGCTGGGAAGGCGTACGTGGCCTCCTTGTCCGGGTAGATCTTCGAGCCCGTGAAACGGTCGATGCGCTCGTAACCGAGGTAGGACTCGGGCGTGATCGGCCCGGACGGCGTCAGGTCGTGGAGGCGGTCCGATACCGGTGACGCCGGTCGCTCGCCGAGCAGGGTGCGGATGTTCTCCTCGGTGAGGTCGTAGTCCCCTTCGCCGAAGTGGGCGTACCGGACATGGCCGTTTCGGTCGATCAGGTACTTCGCGGGCCAGTACTGGTTTCCGTAGGCGTTCCAGGTCCCGTAGTCGTTGTCGAGCGCGACCGGGTAGCGGACGCCGAGCCGCTTCACGGCCGCCTGCACGTTCGACGGCACGTGCTCGAAGGCGAACTCCGGCGTGTGGACGCCGACGATCACCAGCCCGTCCTTCCGGTACAACCGGTCCCACGCCTCGACGTGGGGAAGCGTGCGCAGGCAGTTGATGCACGAGTACGTCCAGAAGTCGATCAGCACGACCTTCCCGCGCAGCTCCGCCATCGTCAGCGGACGACTGTTCAGCCAGCGGTCGATGCCCGCGAAGTCGGGCGCACGGCCGTAGTCCGGGAGGGCGTCGTCCGCGGCCGGCGCGGTCGGCGTGCGGTCCTCGACCACGTTCTTTCCGCGCTTGAACGAGTCCTTGCCGAGGTCGGGGAGCAGCGAAGACGTCGGGAACGAGACCCGCGCAAGTTGCTCGTCGACGTTGAACACGAGCGCGAACGCCACCGCCGCAATGATCGCGCCGAACACCATGCGGAACCGCTCCATCGCGGTGCGGAAGCCCTGGCTCGCTGCGCGCCCGCCGAGGGCAACCGCGAGCAGGACGACCGAGACCCCGAGCGTGTAGCTGATCGCTACCAGGATCGCCTTCAGCCCGAACTCGCCCGACGCCGCCGAGGCGGTCACGTACGCGAGCGCCACTCCCGCGCAGGGGACGAAGACGAAGCCGAGCGCGCAGCCGAGCACGAACCCGCCGCCGAGGTCCCCGGCCGGCCGGCGCGACAGGCGCGTCAGCGGGCGCTCGATCCACTCGCCGACCGCGGGAACGATCAGCACGACGGCGATCAGGAAGAGGAGCCCGATCGAGATGTTGCGGAGGAGGTCCTTCGGGAGACCCAGCTTGTCGAGGATCCAGGTCGCGAACAGGATCGAGAAGAAGAACGAGATCGCAAGCCCGGCGATGATCGCGAACGGCCGGCGCCGGTTCTCCCCGACTCCGCCGGCGAGCACGATCGGCAGAACCGGCAGGACGCACGGCGAGACCGCCGTGATCACGCCTGCCACGAACGCAAGAACGACTGCGAGCCCCATGCTCGCCTATTCGGACGCCGAAGCCTGCCCGGTTGTTACAGCGTCGTTTTCGTCCGCAGGCGTTTCCGCCGCAGGCTGGCTGCCGTTCTGCTCTGCGCCACCCTGGGCTGCCTGATTCGCCACAGCCGGCTTCTTTTTGCGCCGACGTCTGCGCCGACGGCCGGGATGGGCCTTCGGCGCCGGCAGATCGTCGGCGAGCGCATTCCCGACTTCGCCGATCGAGCCCAGCCCTTCACGCGCGGCCTCGAGGTGCTGGTTCGCCCGTGGCGTGTAGCCCTCGGCCGAGGCGAGCAAGGCCGCCGCGGTCCCGATCGGCAGCTCCTTCGCGGCCATCGCGAGCTTGGCGGCGTTCTCTTCGTGCCGCTGGCCGCGCGAGTTCGCGAGCGCGCCGAGCAGCCTCTTCGCCTCCGGGTACTCGGCGCTGGCTTTCCGGTCGAGCACCTTGCGGACGGCGCGCGCCAGCCGCCAGGTCCAGCGGGCGAGGATCTGATCGGGCGCGTCGGGCTTGCCCTCGCCGATCGCGCGCAGCAGGACGCGGACGCCCTGTACGCGGTCCTTCTCCCACGGCGGCGCCTGGGTGACGAGCGTGACGAGGTCGTCGAAGCTCATCCGGTCGACCGGCGTCGCAACCCGGTCCGAGAGCGCCATCAGCCGCAGCCGGCGGTTGGGATTCTCGGCGGCACAGGTGAAGAGGAACTGGTCGAGCGCGGCCTTGCTGGCCCGAGCGCTCAGCTTCTCGACGAGGGCAACCCGGTCGTCGAACCGGGCCTGGCGCCCGGCGATGCGCGCCCAGAAGCGCTGCTCCTCTTCGTCGAGGTAGCGCGGGTCGACGCGCTGCCACTCGCGCTGGATGACCGCGAGGCGGCGGTTGACGTCCGGGGTGACAGGAACCAGCCACGGCGCGGGTGACAGCCGGCGGCGCGCCTTCCGCTGGATCCGGCGGCGGGGAGCCGGCGTCACGCGGGCGCCCTCGCGATAGAAGTCTGCGCCGAGCAGCGAGTGGAGCGTGACCACGCGGTCGGTGTGGGTCGCGCCCTTCTGGACGAAGTCGACGACGATCCCGGCCTCCTTGCGCGGGTGGAGGCGCATGATCCGGCCGATCCGCTGCTGGTAGACGCGGCGGCTGGCGGTCGGGGCCAGGTGCATGACCACGGTCGCGCGCGGCGAGTTCCACCCCTCCGCGAGCAGCATGGCGTTCACGAGCACGTCGATCTCGCCGCGCTCGTAGCCGGCGAGGATCTCGGCGAGCCGGACGGGCGGCGTGCGGCCGCTGACCGCCTCCGCCTTGAGCCCCGCCGCGCGGAACTCCTGCGCGAGGTTGTAGGCGTGGTCGACGCCGGCCGCGTAGACGATTCCGGGAGTCGAGTCGAAGCGGTCGCGGTAGAGACTCGCTGCCGCCTGGTTGAGGGCGACATGGTCGAGCACCTTGGCGAGGGCGACCTGGTCGAAGTCGCCTCCGACGATCGGCACCGAGTTGATCGCCGCCGCGGGGGGAACCCGGAGGCAGCGCAGCGGCGCGATCAGCCCGCGTCTGGCGGCGTCGGCGAGCGGCAGGTCGTCGACCGAGGCGGGAAAGACGTCGGAGACCTGCTTCGCGATCAGTTGCTCGGTCGCGGTCATGCCGACGTAGATCGGCTCGGGGAAGCTGCGGATGGCCGCGCTCGTCTTCTCGCCCAGCGCGGTGTGCGCCTCGTCGCAGATGACGAGCTGGTACGCGTCCCGGTTCAGCTCCTTGACGTGCCGCGCGAACCAGGCGTAGGTCTGGACCGTGATCGGGTTGCGGCGGCTCGGCGTGCCCTTGCCGGTGATCTCGGGCACGATCCGGTCGCCGTAACCCTCCGCCTTCAGCTCTCGGTTGAACTGGCTGACGAGGAGGCGCCGGTGCGTGAGGATCAGGACGCCGATCGTGTGCGCAGCCTCGACGAAGCCGGCGGCGGCGATCGTCTTCCCGGACGCGGTGGGGTGTCGGAAGCGGTAACGGCGGATCGCGCCGGAATCGTGCTCGGGTGAGAGCTCCTCCGGGGGCTCGAGCTCGTCCCGCTCCGAGCGATCGCCGTTGTCGCCGTTCTCGCCGTTCTCCTCGTACTCCTCTTCCTCGTACTCGTCGTCGGTCTCGTCTGCCGTCGGGTCCGGCTCGCGTTGCGAAGCAGCGATCAGCTCGGTCAGCATCCCGGCGAGCGCGTCCACCTGGTGGCGGCGCAACTCGGTTCCCGATTTCAGGTGCGGTGGCTTCTCGGTGAGGACCCGCTCGAGCCCGAGCATGAGCGCGTAGCGGATCTTCCACTCGGATGACGGCTCTGCCGCGCCGGCGTCGATCTCGGCGAGCGCGTCGTCCAGTGCGCGTCGGCGGGCGGTGCCCGGGGCGAGCACCTGGCCCGGATCCTCGTCCGGGTGCAGGAACGGCTCGCCCGCCCATTCGGCCGCGCGCTGAGCCGAAGCAACGAGTTGGCCCGTCGCCACAGGCACGGTCAAGGCTTGATCGATCGTTTCCTGCATGGGCGCAGCGCCGTTGCGCTGCTTACATCGGAGAGAACGCCCGAACACGACAGACGGGCGTCACGGACACAGCATACCCTCTGCGGACGTGCCCGGCCAACCGTCGGGACCATACTGCCCGTCGTGGCGGACTGGGCAGCGCTTTTCGAGCGGGAGACGCGGCGCTATCGGGACGGGGAGGACAGGCTGGGCGACGGAAGTGACGAGCGCCAACGGCAGCTGACCCGGATGGGCAACGCCGCCTGGGGTGCCGGTCTCTGCCTGCTGATGCAAGGCGAGGACGCGCGGGAATGGCTGGGGCGGGCCGCGGAACGGTGGCGGGAGAGCTACGCCGACGCGCCGCCGGGTAGTTGGGGACGGCCGATCGGCGCGGTCAAGGCGCTGGTGCTCGCGGACGACTGGGACGGCGCGGAGGGGGCTGCCCGCTGGGCGCTCGCCGAGGGCGCGGCGGACGCGGAATCACCGATCGGTCGTTACGCGGCGGCGCTCGCCTGCGCCGTGCTCGGCGACTGGGAGCAGGCGCGGATCCACGCGGACGTTATTCGCATCCGCGACGACTTCCCTCGTGACGTGGGCGACGCACTCGCGATGATCGCCGCCGAGGACGTGGTCGGGTACGCGGAGGCGGTCGATTCGGTGCTCGAGTCGTTCGAGACCCGAGACGACTTCCTGGAGGACGTGCCCGTGGCGGACACCGTGATCGTGCTCCAGGCTCTGGCGGCGTGCCGCAACATGGCGGCCGATCTCGCGTCTGACCTCTTGCCGTGAAATCTCTGCGGAAGTGGCGGGCCGAGCGGAGCGAGCGGAAACGCCGCAAGGAGGCAGAGCGGCTCGGTCAGACCAGTCCGGAGGAGCTGGAGCGGCTGCGCGACCTCCAGTCCCCCGTCAAGGCGAAGTGGGGGTACTACCCCAAATAGGCGGCGGCGGGCCGGTCGAGGATCGCGATCGTCTGCACTCCGCGCACGAGGCTGGCCGGCGTCGCCGGTGACGGCTCATCGGCGAACGCACGCTTCACCGCGTCCGCCTTCCCCTCCCCGGTCGCCAGGTAGACCATCGTGCGTGCGATGCCGAGCACGGGCCGGGTCATTGTCACCCGCGGGACGAACGGCTCCATCCCGGCCTCGGCGGCGACGGCGCGGCGCTCCGTCTCGTCAAGCGTCGGGGCGTTCGGAAAGAGCGACGCCGTGTGCCCGTCCGGCCCGATGCCCATGAGCGCGAGGTCGAGGGTGACACCGTCGAGGGCCGCGTCGTACTCGGCCGCCGCCTTTTCGGGCTCGAGTTCGCTTCGGATTCGGTGGATCTGCGCGGGTGGCCTGGAGAGGCCGTCGAGCAGCGACTCGCGGATCGTCCGGTAGTTCGAGCGTCCGTCGGCGGGCGGGACACAGCGCTCGTCGATCCACCAGAGCTCCACACGGCTCCAGTCGGCGCGGAGGATGCCGGCGCGCTCGTAAGCCGCGCGAGGGCCAGAGCCGCCTGAGAGGCCGATGTGGCTGCCGGCCCCTGCCGTCTCGGCGATCAGCCCGGCCGCCGCCTCGCCTGCGAGCTCCGAGGTGTCCACGATCCGGAGGTCGACGGCGCTCATGGATCGATCCGCGAGCTCTTCGACAGGTTTCCGTCGCCGCGACCGACATGGCGGGCGCGGCTCAGTCCCGTCTGCCGTGAGCACGAAGGGGAGGGGGGCTCGCGGGGGGAACCGGCTGTTCCCTCCGCGGGAGCGAGCCGAGGGCGAGCGACAATCACTCTTCGGCTTCGGCCAGTTCCTTCGAGCGCTCCATGGCCGCCGCGATCGCGTTCAGGAACGCGGCCCGTACGCCGGCGGACTCGAGCTCGCGAATCGCCTGGATGGTCGTCCCGCCCGGCGACGTGACCGCTTCGCGCAGCTCGACCGGATGCACGTGCTCGTCGCGCAGGAGCTTCGCCGTCCCGAGCATCGTCTGCACGACGAGCCGGGTCGTGACTTCGCGGGAGAGGCCGAGCAGGAGTCCGGCCTCGATCATCGCCTCCGCGAGGAGGGCGAAGTAGGCAGGGCCGGATCCGGAGACCGCGGTCACCGCGTCCATGTACGGCTCGGAGACCCGCACCACTCCGCCGAGATGCGAGAGGCACTCCTCGGCGAGGGCAAGGTGCTTTTCGTCGGCGTGGGCGCCGGCGCAGATGCCCGCGATCCCCTCGTGCACGATGGAGGGGGCGTTCGGCATGGCGCGAACGACCGGGACGGGCTCCGCGATCCGCGCCTCGATCCGTGACGTGCGGATCGCGGCGGCGACGGAGAGCACGGTCTGCTCGGCCGTCAGGAGCGGCCCGACCTCGCCGAGCAGCGTCTCGATGTCCTGGGGCTTGACGGCGATCACCACCAGGCCAGCGCCGCCGACGGCCTCGCCGTTCGAGAGCGTGGCATCGACGCCGAAGTGTCCGCGCAGCTCGCCGACCCGTTCCTCGCGCCGGCAGGTGGCGGAAACCTCCGAGGGCTCGCGCCACTTGGCGCTCAGCAGGCCGCCGAGCAGCGAGTCGCCGATCTTCCCGCAGCCGAGGATCGCGATCCGCCGGTTCATGCGCGCAGTCTACGGAGCCACGCCGCCGCGGCCTCCAGCCTGTCGGCATCGATCCCGCCGTCGTCCCGGACGGCCGACAGCTCCAGCGTCAACGTGCCGTCGTAGGGCAGGCGCTCGAGGAAGCCGTCCAGGTCGAGGACTCCCTCGCCGGGCAGGAGGTAGCGGCGCGGTCTCGTCCCCCAGACGGACGGGTCGAAGTCCTTCACGTGGACGTGCGCGATCCGGTCGCCCAGCTCGTGCGCCTGATCGAGCTGGCCGTGCAACGCGAGGAACTCGGTGTCGAGCGTGACGCGGCAGCGCGGGTCGCGCTCGCAGGCTCGGCGCACGTTGTCGACCGGCGTGCCGATCGTGCAGGGGACGGTCTCGACTGCGAGGGTGAGCCCGTGCTCCTCGGCGGTATCGAGCAGCCCGGGGAGATGATCGAGGTTGCGTTCGAGGTAGCGGTCGCCGTCCGGGAGCTCCCAGAGGTGGAAGACGAGGGTCTGGGCGCCGAGGGCGCTCGCTAGACGTCGTAGATCGAGAGCTCGAGGTCGGCTGGCGGGACGTGCTGGAGGATGCGGAGGTGATCGGTGAAGTCGGGTTTGCGCGTGACCGAGCCGGTCGGCAGGAGCGGCCTCACGCGGCGCGCGCGACCGGGAGGAGGCCGTTCGCGTACCCGGTGAGTAGGTAGACGCTCGCAAGCCCGGCCCACTCCCCGTACGGCTCGAGGAGCTCGGCCGTCTCCCAGCCCTCGACCCGGCGACCGCGCATGGTCGTGAGCAGCGTGACTAGGCCGAGGTCTCCTTCCAGGCCGCGCTCGAAGCGGCCGAGGCCCTCGAGGCAGACGACGCCGACCGACCAGGGGCCCAGGCCTCGTTCCCGCTCGAGCCGGTCGGCGACCGCCGGCGTCGGCTGGCTCTTCAGCCGCTCGAGCTCGACGGAGCGGGTGAGCCGGGTGAGGGTCGCGCCGCGGCGAGCGTGGAGCCCGAGCCGGCGCAGGTCGGCGGGGGAGAAGCGGGCGAGGTCGGCCGTCGTCGGCGGGATGCTCAGGCCGTCCCGGCGCTGTGTCGCAGCACGGATGATC
>JBKOVQ010000275.1:0-3473 GCA_046723985.1 Actinomycetota bacterium
GAGGAGGAGGACTGCATGAGAGGGCGCAAGCTCGGCGCGATCGCCGGCGGCCTCGCGGCTGCCACGCTCGCGGCGGTTCTGTTCGCCGGCGCCGCCGGCGCACACGGCAAGGCGAGTTGCGGGACGGTGACGCTGAACGAACAGGCGTGGGCAGGATCGACCGCGAACACGTACGTCGCGAAGTACGTCCTCGAGCACAACCTCGGCTGCAAGGTCAACATCACGAAGATCACGGAGATCCCCGTCTACCAGGCGATGGCGGACGGAAAGGTCGACGCGGTCCTCGAGGACTGGCAGCACACCGACCAGTACAAGCAGTACGTCGACAAGCAGAAGAGCGTCATCCTCGTCGGGCCGAACGGTGTCGTCGGGCACATCGGCTGGTACATCCCGACGTACCTGATGAAGCAGCATCCGGAGTTCAAGACGTGGCGCGGCCTGAAGGGCAAGGAGTCGCTCTTCAAGAGCCCGGAGTCGGGCTCGCAGGGGATGTTCCTGGGCGGTGACCCGTCGTACGTCCAGAAGGACGCGCAGCTGATCAAGCAGCTCGGCCTGAACTTCAAGTTCGTCTCGGTCGGCGCGGAGCCGGCCCAGGTCGCGCGGTGGACGCAGCTGTACAAGCAGAAGAAGCCGGTGCTGTTCTACTGGTACACGCCGCAGTACCTGAACTCGGCGTACCAGCTCTCCGAGGTGGCGCTGCCGCCGCGGGGCAAGAACTGCGTCGACTCGTACAACCCGAAGCTGGGGAGCAACTGGAGCATCTACCGGTGCGGGTACGGGCAGACGATCATCGAGAAGATGATCAGCTCGAAGTTCGCCAAGAGCGGCTCGCCGGCGCTGAAGGTGATCAGGAACTGGAAGTGGAGCGCGAACGACCAGAACACCGTCGCCAACCAGATCGCCGGGAAGCACGTCGACCCGGACAAGGCGGCGGAGACCTGGGTCAAGGCCAACGCCGCGAAGGTCAAGGCCTGGCTCGGCTAGCAGCGACTACCTGAGCAACGGTCTGCGGAGCGCCTCTGCCACCCGGCAGAGGCGCTCCGCATCCTCGCGCGGCGGCTGCGGCTCGTAGCGGGCCGCGGTTCCCGGAAGCCGGGTCGCGCAGCCCGAGCGCAAAGGGCGGCCAGCGCGCCGGCCCTTCCCCCGGCGCCTCCGAAAAGCCGGGCCGGCTGCCAGGACGGAGTCCCTGGGCGAGTTAGAAGGTGATGCAAGTTCCCGTCTCTTATGCTGCACCCACTCGAGGAACGATGAGGGCAGCTACGAAAGGAGCGAACAACGATGACAACCGCGGTAACCGATGCTGATCGGGATCAGCTAGCAGCTATCCCTGCTTCGTACTTCCGCGCCGTTGACGCAAACGACGTATCAGCCGTCCTTACTCATTTCGCCGAGGATGCGACACTGACGGTTCAAACTGCTCGCGTCACCTTCTCCGGCCATGATGAGATCAGTCGGATGTTCGTTGACTTCTTTGGCGACTGGGACTCAATGGTTCACGAGATAACCAACATCGTTGTAGATCCGACAGGATCGAAAGTGTCGACCGAGCAGCAAGTAGATCAACCGGAATGGAACAACGAAGAGCGCGAGTGTCGCCCCGCCGGGCGGAGGCCACCACGCGCGTCTAGGCGGAGCCGCGGAATCCTGACCGGGCGATGTCGGCAAGCACTTGCGCCCGCGCGACGGGGTCGAGGTCGTCGAGTTCGGAGCGGATGTGGCTCTCGGCGGCATCGATCCTCGCCCTGCGCACCTTGAGCTTGCGGCGAGCGTACAGGCCACAGGCGGCGAGCGTGGCGAGGAGCCCCGCCGCGCCCAGGAGCCTGGAGCGACGCGCCGCCCCGAGCACGAACACGAGGACCCCTCCGGCGGCCAACACAGCTGCGGGGATGTCGCCGCCGTCAGGGCCGAAGGTGCCGTGCTGCCTCGTTGCCTGATCGTCGGTCACTTCCACCTGCTCGTTGGTCACTTCCATGAGCGTCCTTTCGAGGCCGCGTAATCACGCCTGGAGAGAACCAAGTGTAGTCCAGGTCTTGGCCCAGCCGGCCTCTGGATTGTTCCACCACCCCAGCCTCCATTTCGCGCCCACCCCCCACCACCCCGCTGCAGCAGCTCGCGCGTGCATTAGGGCGTGCGCTGCGTGCATTCGCCGGATCTCGGCGTGGAGTGCTGTGGCTTCGCTGTGGGTGCGACCGCGACCGGCTGGGATCGAGCAAGAACAGCCCAGGAGAAGGCGGTCATGCGATGGAGATCGACAGGCCGGGGAGGTCGATCCCGCTGATTGTCGTGCTCCACTCCTCACCTGCTGATACCGGCATGAGGCCGGTCAGGGTCCCCGTTGAGACGACCTCGCGGGCCAGAACAGGTGGAAAGCGCGACTGCACCGAGAGAACCTCGGCCAGATGCGCAAACGCGAGGACTGGCGTCCCGATAACGAGCGCGCCGTGAACTGCGTAGGCTGCGATCGTGTCGACAGCCGCGAAATCCCAGTCGGGAAACGGGCACTGCACGATCTCGAACCCCTGCGCAATCCAATCGATGCTCTCGAGGATGGCGTGCTCGTCACGGGTTACGGGCGGCGTACGCGCGAAGTGCAACTGGATCTCGGCCTCGATACGCGGCTGGAGCAGATGCCCGACCGCCAAGCCGCGCCTCTCCGTCCCGCAAGATGCTCCGGTTGGTGAATCCGATCTTCCGTCCGACCGGCTTCTCGCCTCGACGAACACGGCGGCTGTAGACCTCTAGTGCGCGGCGAGCTTACCCGGAAGCGGCCTTCTCGATGAGTTCGGCCACGGCGGCGGGCTGCGAGACGTAAATCGCATGGCTGCCCGCGACCTCGACAACGGTCGAACCCGCCCGCGCAGACATCTCGCGCTGGGCCGGTGGGGGGATCATCCGGTCTTCGGTCGCGACGAGATACCAGCTTGGCTTGCTCCGCCACGCAGGCTCGCTGATCGTGCCGCCCAGCGCGTCAACGCCCCACGGCACTTGCGAGTCGGCCATGAACGCGGCCTGGTCCGCGCTCACGTCACCCGCGAATGAAGCATGGAACTTTTCCCGGTCGAGGAACAGAAATCCGTCCTGCGGGGGCAGAATCGGCGGCACGGGCGCGTCGGGTGGCGGATCCGCGATGAGGGTGTTCACCGACTCGTCCTTGTCCGGTGCGAAGGCGGCGATGTAGACGAGCGCTGCAACCTTGGGATGGTTCCCCGCCTCGGTGATCACCGCCCCGCCATAGGAATGGCCGACGAGAATGACCGGTTCGCTCTTCGCGTCGATGGCCCGCTTGGTCACGGCAACGTCGTCGGCGAGCGAGAGCGTCGGATTCTGCACGACGGCGACGCTGTAGCCGTCCTTCTTTAGGTCCTCGTAGACACCCTGCCAGCCGGAGCCATCCACGAAACCGCCATGAACCAGAACGACAGTTCCCGATGCGGCGCCTGCCTCCATGAGAATCCCTCCGATCTGAATGGGGG
>JBKOVQ010000029.1:0-4132 GCA_046723985.1 Actinomycetota bacterium
GGCGTGCGCTCATGACCCTCGTCCGATCCATTCCTCTCCAATCCCTCGGGAAAGGGCAGAGCCCTCTCCCGAGGGATTTGACCCCTTATGCACTTTCATGAGCCGCGGCCGATCCACTCATCGCCGTCTGTGTAGACCTCCTTCTTCCAGAGCGGCACGGTCTCCTTGAGCGTGTCGATCGCCTCCGCGCAGGCGGCGAGTGCGGCTGCCCGGTGCGGGGCGGAGACGGCGATCGCGACCGAGACCTCGCCGATCTCCACCCGGCCGATCCGATGGGTGATCGCGACCGCGCAGAGGTCGTGCTTCGCCTTCAGCCCGTTCGCCAGCTCGGCCATGACCTTCTCGGCCATACCGCCGTAGGCCTCGTAGTCGAGGTAGTGAACCGTGCGGCCGCGGGACTCGACCCGCGTCGTGCCGAGGAAGGTTGCGATCGCGCCGGCCCGGGGATCAGACACCTCCTCGGCCACCGAGGAGGTGTCGATCGGCTGATCGGTGAGCCGGAACGCCCCGCCCGAGACCGGCGGGATCAGAGCGACCTCGTCGCCGTCGGCGAGCGGCCGGTCGCGATCGGCGTACGCGTGGTTCACGGCATAGAGCAATCCGGCCGGTTCGTCGCCGAGCCCGAGCGCGGGCCAGACGTCGGCGACGGTCCCGACGCCGTCGAGCGTGCGCTCCGACCAGCCGGCGCGCTCGCGCAGTCCCGCGAAGAGTCGAACGGTGACCGCCATCGGCCCAAGGGTAGTCGGCTCAGGCGGAGGCGAACCGTCGCTCGATGTTCTCGAACTCGCGGACCAGCGAGGCGTACTGGCTCTCGAACAGCTCGTCGGGCTGCCCCGGCCACTGGAACATGGTGAAGGTGAACGCGCTCCGATCATCGCCGAGCGGGACGACGCGCGTGGGGAAGAGCGCGAGCTGACCCTCCTCGGGGCCGGCGAGCATGTCGATGACACCAGTCTCCCGATCGGCTCGAATCTCGAAGAAGAACTCACCAAGGCCGTTCACGACCTTGTGTCGGCCGTCGACGACCTTCAGCTCGCGGGCGAACTCGGTCGCCCAGTCGGGCAGGTTCTCGACGTCCGCCAGGTAGGCGAAGACGCGGTCACGGGGCGCGGGCAGGACTGTGGTCACGGTACGGGACTGCACAGGCTCATCACTCCTTTCAGCATCGCCCGTAGGCGATCGAGGTCGGTAGGCGATAAGCGGGCCGCGACGAGCTCGTCGAGCTCGGCGAGCACCCGCTCGGCAACTGGGTGGAAGGCACGAGCGCGGGCGGTCAGGAAGACCCTCGTCGCCCGGCCGTCGCGGGGGTCGGGCAGGCGGCGAACGAGCCCGTCCCGCTCGAGCAGGCGGACCATCGTGGTCATCGTCTGCTTGCTCAGCCGGGCGCGGGACGCGAGCTCGCTCATCCGCAATCCGTCCTCTTCGAACAGGGGGACCAGGAGCGACCCGTACGACGGCCGCACCTCACCGAAGCCGTCGGCTGCGAACCGCTCGGCGAGCAGCTCGTTCCAGCGCTGCGTGGCCTTCGCCAGGAGGAAGCCGAGGTTTTCCCGGGTCGCACGTTGAGCACCTTCCATTAGTAGTACGATATAGGACTATACCGAACAGACAGGTGGCTGGCGGGCCTGACGGCGGTGCGGCGGGTTTGGCGCCGCCGCGCGATCGCGACCGCGCTCGAGCGCACACAGGTCGCGGCGGCGAAGGAGGCCGGTTCCGAGCGGTTGGTCACGGAGAGCGAGGAGCGGAACGTTCGATGCGGACGCTCAACGAGCGGCTCGGCTATCGGCCTGACCCGAAGTGGAGCACCGTCGTAATGCGCGGACCCGCGAGCGTACGATGAGCTGATGGCGACCGCAGAAGACCGGCGCGAGACCGACTCCGGGATCGAGGTCAAGCCCGTCTACACCGCCGACGACGTCGCCGGGCTCGAGCTCGAGCTGCCCGGGGACTTCCCGTTCACGCGCGGGCCGTATCCGACGATGTACCGCGGGCGTCCGTGGACGATTCGCCAGTACGCCGGTTTCGGGTCGGCCGAGGAGACGAACGCCCGGTTCCGGTACCTGCTCTCGCGCGGCCAGACCGGGCTCTCGACCGCCTTCGACCTGCCGACACAGCTCGGCCTCGACTCGGACGACCCCCGCTCAGCGGGCGAGGTGGGGAGGACCGGGGTGGCGATCGACTCGATCGCCGACGTGGAGCTGCTCCTCGACGGGATCCCGCTCGCCGAGGCGTCGACCTCGATGACGATCAACGCGCCCGCCTCGCTGCTGCTGCTCCTGTACGAGCTGGTCGCCCAGGGCCAGGGCGTCTCCGGCGAGAAGCTGCGCGGTACCGTCCAGAACGACATCCTCAAGGAGTACTGCGCCCGCGGGAACTACATCTTTCCGCCACGGCCGTCGATGCGGCTGACCACGGACCTGTTCGCCTACTGCGCCGACCGCCTGCCGAGCTGGAACGTGATCTCGATCTCCGGGTACCACATCCGTGAGGCGGGATCGACCGCCGTTCAGGAGATCGCCTTCACCCTCGCGAACGGGCTCGCGTACTGCCGGGCGGCGGTGGACGCAGGTCTCTCGCCGGACGAGTTCGGCGAGCGCCTGTCCTTCTTCTTCAACGCGCACAACCACTTCTTCCAGGAGGTGGCGAAGTTCCGGGCGGCGCGGCGGCTGTGGGCGAAGCTGCTCCGGGAGCGGCTCGGGGTGACGAACGAACGGGCGCTGGCGCTGCGCTTCCACGCGCAGACCGGCGGCTCCACCCTGACGGCGCAGCAGCCCGAGAACAACATCGTGCGGGTGGCGGTCCAGGCGCTTTCCGCCGTCTGCGGCGGCGCCCAGTCGCTGCACACGAACTCGTTCGACGAGGCGCTCGCGCTGCCGACCGAGCACGCGGCGCGCATTGCCCTGCGCACACAGCAGATCGTCCAGCACGAGGCCGGTGCGACCGACACTGCAGATCCGCTCGGCGGCGCCTACTTCATCGAGGAGCTGACGAACGAGCTCGAGGCCCGCGCCCTCGAGCTGATCGACCGTGTCGAGGAGATCGGCGGCGCGGTCGCGGCGATCGAGCAGGGCTTCGTCCAGGCCGAGATCGAGGACGCCGCCTACCGCTATGCCCGCCAGATCGAGGACGGCGAGCGGATCGTCGTCGGCGTCAACCGCTTCGAAGAGCACGAGCCCGAGCGGATCGACATCCACCAGCTCGACCCCGAGATCGAGCGCCGCCAGCTGGAGCGCACGGCGCGCGTGCGCGCCGAGCGCAACGCGAAAGAAGCCGACACCGCGCTCGCCGAGGTACGGCGGGTCGCCGGCGCCGAGGCGAACCTGCTCCTGCCGATGCGAGACGCCCTCCGCGCCCGCTGTACGGTCGGCGAGATCTGCGGCGTGCTCCGCGAGGAGTGGGGCACGTACGACGCGCAGCGCGCCTGACGCGTGCGGATCCTGCTCGTCTCGCAGATGTACCCGGGGCCCGGTGCGCCCGACCTCGGGGTGTTCGTCGCTCAGATCGAGCGCGCCCTGGAAGCGCGCGGCCACGAGTTCGAACGGGCGGTGATCGACAGCCGCGAAGGAGGCCACGCGCGCTCGCTGCGGCTCGTCCGGGACGCGCGCGCCGCAGCTTCCCGCTTCCGGCCGGACGTCGTCTATGCCCACTTCCTCGTTCCGGCCGGCCTTGCCGCCGCGCTCGCCTCGCGGGCACCCCTGGTGGTGACCGCGCACGGACAGGACGTCGCGAACGTCGGTGAGCGCTTCGGGATCGCCTCCGCGACCCGCTGGGTCGTCCGCCGGGCGGCGTCGGTCGTCGCCGTCTCCGACTGGCTCCGCCGCCTGCTCGAGGAGAAGGTGCCGGACGCCCGGGGCAAGGTCGGGGTGGTCGACTGCGGGGTCGACCTCCAGCGGTTCCGGCCGGTGCAGGCGCCGGCCGACGGGCCCGCCTTCCTCTGCGTCGGATCGCTGACCGAGCGGAAGAACGTCCTGCGGCTCGCGAGCGCGTTCGACCGGCTCGGCGAGGGCACCCTGACCTTCGTCGGCGACGGCCCGCTCGGCGGGCAGCTGGAGCATCGGCCCGGCATCGAGCTCGCCGGCTCCGTCCCGCACGACCAGATCCCGCTCCTGCTCGGACGCGCGCGCGTCCTTTG
>JBKOVQ010000180.1:0-15161 GCA_046723985.1 Actinomycetota bacterium
ATCGAGCACGTCGTCGCCGAGGCGTTGCGCGCCGGCGGCCCGAAGGAGTAGGATAGGACCGCTTCATTTGACGTTTTGCCTGCTTACGACGCAGTTCCGAATCGAACCGAACCAAACCACCAGCTCCAAACCTGAAATGCAGTGACCATGCACGCGACGGCTTTCCGGAGGATCTCGACCTAAGCTAGTCCGAGCGACCCTGGCGGTCGCCGTTCGCGCGCTTCGATTCGTGGGATGCGTCCGCGCCGGCTTGGCGGCGGATGAGGCCCTGCGGCACCCCCCGCGGGACCGTCGACCCAGGAGCGGTATGGCGATCGTGATCGGCATCCTCATCGGCCTCGTGGTCGGCGCTGCGCTGGCAGTCGCCGCGCTCGTGCTCAGCGGTGGATCCCGGCTCGCGGCCGCGAGACGCCAGCGCCAGCTGCTGCTCCAGGAGGCGCGCCGCGAGGCGGAAGCGCTCCGCCGCGAAGCGCAGCTGGAGGCGAAGGAGGAGTCCGTGCGCGTGCGTCAGGAGCTCGAACGCGACGTCAACGCCCGGCAGGCGGAGTCGCTGCGGATGCAAGAGCGGCTGGCGGCGAACGACGGCGACCTCGAGCGTCGGACCGTCGAGCTCGACCGGCGTGAACAGGGAATCGCCGACCGTGAGGTCCATGCGCGCCGGCTCCAGGACGAGCTCAAGGCGGCCAAGGAGGACGAGCTGGCCGAGCTCGAGCGCATCGCCGGGATGACCATCAACGAGGCGCGGGCCGCCGTGCTGGAGCGCTCGGAGGAGCTCGTCCGGCACGAGCTTGCGCGGCGCGTCCGGCAGATGGAGGAGGAGGCCCAGTCCGAGGCCCGCAGGCGCGCCCGGAACCTCGTCGCAGATGCACTCCAGCGGGTGGCCGCCAGCCACGCAGCCGAGACCACGGTATCGCTCGTCGAGCTGCCCTCGGACGACATGAAGGGCCGGATCATCGGCCGCGAGGGACGGAACATCAGAGCCCTCGAGCACCTGACCGGCGTCGACATCATCATCGACGACACGCCGGGGGCGGTGGTGCTCTCCTCGTTCGACGGCATCCGGCGCGAGGTCGCGAAGATCACCCTGACGAAGCTGATCGAGGACGGCCGCATCCACCCGGCCCGGATCGAGGAGATGTACTACCAGTCGAAGGCGGAGCTCGACGACTACATCGGCCAGGCCGGCGAACAGGCGGTGTTCGAGGCCAACTGCGGCGAGTTCCCGGAGGAGATCGTCAAGATCCTCGGCCGGCTGCGCTACCGCACGAGCTACGGGCAGAACGTCCTGAAGCACACGCTCGAGGTCGTCCATCTGGCCGGGATCATGGCGAGCGAGCTGGACGCGAGCGTGAAGACGGCCAAGCGTGCGGCGCTCCTCCACGACCTCGGCAAGGCGCTCACGCACGAGGTCGAAGGCTCACACGCACTGATCTCGGCGCAGTACGCGCGCCGCTACGGCGAGTCGCAGGGCGTGGTCCACGCGATCGAGGCGCACCACTACGAAGTGCAGCCGCAGACGGTCGAGGCGGTCCTGCTGATCGCCGCCGATGCGATCTCGGCGTCGCGGCCCGGAGCACGGGGAGAGAGCCTGGAGGGCTACATCAAGCGGCTGGAGTCGCTCGAGGAGCTCGCGGCGCAGATGAAGGGCGTCGACAAGGTGTACGCGCTCCATGCCGGTCGCGAGGTGCGGGTGATCGTCAAGCCCGAGCAGATCGACGACGACCAGGCGGTGCTGCTCTCCCACGAGATCGCCCGCGAGATCGAGGAGCACCTGGAGTACCCGGGCCAGATCAAGGTGACGGTGATCCGGGAGTCGCGCGCGATCGAGTACGCGAAGTAACGCAGAGGGACCCCCCGATCAGAACGCGGCGGCGTACGGCCCGCCTGCATCGACCAATAGTCGCGGTGCTCGACCACTCGTCCGTCGGGCCCGAACCGCAGCAGTGTGACGCCGGCGAGCGTCTCCTCGCCGCGAGGAGTGCGGAGGATCGCCCAGTACTCGACCGCGGCGCGGTCGCGATCGACGATCGGCTCGCCGAACAGGCACTCGACGAGTGATTCGTCGGCGAATGCGCGCTCGACGTAGGCGTCTGCGCTCGGCTCCGGCTCGCGAAACGGGTGCGAGCGGAAGATCGCGTCCTCGGCATAGAGAGCAGCGATCGGTGCCCGGTCGCCGGCTTCCCAGCCGAGTGTCCACGCGTCCACCCAGGCGTCGGCCGCTGACCGCGTGTCCATCGCCGTGATCCTACGGCGTGCCAGTGCCGGAATCGCGGCCGGCGCCCGGTACCCTGTCCGCCGTGAAGCGCTACTTCGTGACCACCTTCGGGTGCCAGATGAATGCCCACGACTCGGAGCGGATCAAGGGGCTGCTCGAGTCGATCGGGCTGGGGGAGGCCCCGTCGCAGGACGAGGCCGACGTCGTCGTCTTCAACACTTGCACGATCCGCGAGAAGCCAGACCAGCGCCTCGCAGCCCACCTGGCTCAGGCGAGGACGTTGAAGGACCACGACCCGGAGCGGGTGATCGCAGTCGGTGGGTGCTACGCCGAAGCCCAGCGGGAGCGGATCTTCGAGCGCTACCCATTCGTCGACGTGGCCTTTGGGCCCGGCTCGATCGGCCACCTGGCGGACTGGCTCGGGGCCGGAGGTGAAGGCCCGCGTCCTCCTCGCGGACGCTTCGCCGAGTGGACGCAGTTCGCCGGCGACCTGCCTGCGCACCGAGAGCGCGCTTTCCAGGCCTGGGTTCAGGTCTCGATGGGCTGCAACTCGAAGTGCGCATACTGCATCGTCCCCGCGGTGCGCGGCCGCGAGCAGTCGCGTCGGCCCGGGGACATCGTCGCCGAGGTGACGTCGCTCGCCGCCGATGGCGTGCGCGAGATCACTCTGCTCGGCCAGAACGTGAACTCGTACGGCCGTGACCTCCTGCCCGAGATCCGGACCGGGTTCGCGGAGTTGCTGCGCGCCTGTGACGCGGTGGTCGGGATCGAGCGCATCCGGTTCACGAGCCCGCACCCCAAGGATTTCCGCCCGGGCGTGATCGAGGCGATGGCCGACTGTGCGGCGGTCTGCGAACACGCCCATCTCCCGCTCCAGTCGGGCTCGACCCGCGTCCTGAAGCGGATGCGGCGCACGTACTCGCGAGAACGGTTCATGCGGCTCGTCGACGACATGCGGATCGCCATCCCCGATCTCGCGCTGACCACCGACCTGATCGTCGGATTTCCCGGAGAGACGGAGGACGACTTCAGGCAGACGCTCGAGGCCGTCGAGGAGGTCGGCTTCGACGGGGCGTTCACGTTCGTGTTCTCGCCGCGCAGCGGGACCGAGGCGGCGACGATGCCGGACCAGATCGACGATCGCGTGAAGCGCCACCGCATCGAGCGGCTGATCGACGTCGTCCAGCGCTGCGCCGCCGCCCGGAACGACGACCGCGTCGGCAGGGTCGAGGAGGTGCTCGTCGAGGGGCCGAGCCGCACGGACCCGACTGTCCTGCGCGGGCGCACGCGGCGGAACACCACCGTCAACTTCACGGGATCGGCCGCCGCGGGGGAGTTCGTCCCGGTCGAGATCACCGGCGCGACCTCGACGACGCTCCGCGGCCGGCGTACCGCGCTGGTCGCCGCCTAGTGCCGACACGCGACCTCGTCTGGGACGGCTGCCTCAACGTCCGCGACCTCGGCGGCCTACCGACCGAAGACGGGCAGGAAACGCGGTTCGGCTCCGTGATCCGCGCCGACAGTGTCGGCCTGCTCACTCGGGAAGGGTGGCACGCGCTGCTCGAGTCCGGCGTCACCCGGATCGTCGACCTCCGCGCCGACTACGAGATCTGGGGGGATCCGCCGCGCGACCTTGACGTCGAGGTCGTCCACGTGCCCGTGCTGGATCACTTCGACGAGGACAGCTGGGAAGAGATCAGACTCCTCTCGGAAGGGGCACCGTCACACGCGGCCGCGACCGAGCAGGTCTATCTCCGTTTCCTGGAGCACTGCCGGCCGCGCTTTGTCGAGGCGGTCGCTGCGGTCGCCACTGCATCGGGGCCGGTCGTCTTTCACTGCCACGCCGGCAAGGACCGCGCCGGACTCGTGGCAGCGATCCTCCTTCGGCTGGCCGACGTGTCGGTGGAGACGATCGCGGAGGACTACGTACTCAGCGGTGTCCGGCTCGAGCCGCGTCATCGGCAATGGCTCGCTTCCGCCGAAGACGAGGCGGAGCGGGCGCGGATCGAGCGCATCAGTGCAACCCCGCGCGACGCGATGACAGCCGTGCTCCACGCCGTCGACCGGCAGTACGGCGGGATCGAGCGGTACCTGCTGGACGGCGGGTTGCCGCCGGACCTGGTCGAGGCCGCGCGCATGCGGTTGCGGTGAGAGACGAAGGCGAGCAGAAAGGCGTCAGCGTGCTCGCGATCTTCGGGCCGACCGCCTCCGGCAAGAGCGCCGTCGCCGAAGCGGTCGCGCGGCGCGTGCCGGCGGATCTCATCTCTGCCGACTCGGCCCAGCTGTATCGAGGGCTTCCGATCCTGACGAACCAGTCTCTGGCCGCGCTGGTGGGGATCTGGACGCTCGAGCAGGAGGCCTCGGTCGCGGAGTACCAGATACTCGCACACGAGGCGATCGACGCCGCTCTCGCTGCCGGTCGAACGCCCGTGGTTGTCGGCGGCACCGGACTCTACTTCCGGGCGGCGCTTGCCGAACTCGACGTCCCGCCGGCCCCGGATCCGGAGGCGCGCGAGTGCTGGGAGCGCATCTACGACCAGGAGGGAGCGGACGCGACCCACGCGCTGCTCGCGGCACGGGATCCGGAAGCGGCCACGGCGGTCCATCCGAACGACCGCCGCCGGGTCGTTCGGGCGCTCGAGCTTGTGGATGCGGGCCACTCGCTCCGGGGCGACCGTCTCTGGAACTCGGACGTGCGGCATTCAACCCTGGTCGTCGGCCTCGACCTGCCGCCCGACGAACTGAACGCCCGGATCGAGGCTCGGACCCACGCGATGTTCGACTCAGGTGTTGAGGAGGAAGTCCGGCACGCGCTGGAGAGGCCGCTCTCGACCACGGCCCGCAAGATCATGGGCCTCCGCGAGGTCGCAGAGCTGCCGCGAACCGAGGCCGAGACGCAGCTCGCAGCCCGCACGCGGCGCTTCGCCGCCTATCAGCGCAAGTGGATGCGTCGGACCCCGGGCCTCGTTACGGTGAAGGCGAACCGGTCCCCCGACGAGGTGGCGGATGAGATTCTCGCGCTGGCGCGCAGCGGGCAACGAGTACCTGCTGGCCGAGCGGGCTGAGCTCGGCGAGCCGCTCACGCCAGAACGCGTGCGTGCGGAGGCCGCCGGCTCGGACGGCATCCTCGAGGTCGTTTCGGCCTCCGGCAGCGAGGCGGAGATCGTGATCTGGAATCCGGACGGAACCATCGCTGAGCTATCCGGAAACGGCACGCGAATCGCCGCACGTTGGCTGGCGGAAAAGAGCGGGGTGGAGGAGGTGACGATCCGCTCTGCCGGCCGCGACGTTCCTGCGCGTCTCCTGCCCGGTGGCGACATCGAGCAGGTGATCGGTTCGTTCGAGGTCTACGAGCGGGAGCGAGTCGCGGGACTGGAGGTCGTGCCGGTGCGGGTCGGCAACCCGCACGCGGTCGTGGTCGGCGACCCGGACGACCTCCCGCTGATCGGCCCGCTGCTCGAGACCCATCCGCGATTCCCCGACCGGACGAACGTCCAGGTAGCCCGCGTCGACGAGCCCGGCCGCGTGACCGCGCGGGTGTGGGAACGGGGCGTGGGCGAGACGCAGTCGTCCGGGACGAGCGCGGTCGCGGTCGCAGCAGCAACGCACGGTCAGGGTGAGGTGGTCGTGACCTTCCCGGGCGGCCCGCTCGTGGTCGGCCTCAACGACGGCCGTGCCACGCTGACCGGGCCGGCGGAGCGTGTCGACTGAGCGCCGGACGTCGAAATCGACGCACACTCGGCGCGGAGGGGGCACATGCAGCTCGCTAGGCTGGCAATCCCGGTCGCTGATTTTCCCCGGGTGGGTGGGGGTTAGGGACGGGTCCTGGAGCCGCAGTGCCGCCTCGTCCCTGCGAGCCTCGGCCGAAGGCGACGACCCGGTCAGCCGCCGATGCCGTATTCACGCAGCGCCTCGTTCAGGCTGACCTTCAGGTCGGTCGACTCGTCCCGGCGCCCGATGATCAGCGCGCACGCCAGCTGGTACGTCCCGGCCGGGAACTCCTTCGGTCTCGTCCCCGGGACGACGACCGAGCGCGCCGGCACGTAGCCGCGATGTTCGACCGGCTCGTCGCCGGTGACGTCGATGATCGGTACCGACGCGGTCAGCGACACGTTCGGCGCGAGCACCGCGCCCTCGCCGATCCGGACGCCCTCGGTGAGGATGCATCGCGAGCCGACGAACGCGCCGTCCTCGACGATTACCGGTCGCGCGTTCACCGGCTCGAGCACCCCGCCGATGCCGACGCCGCCGGCGAGATGGACGTCGGCTCCGATCTGCGCACAGGAACCGACGGTCGCCCAGGTGTCGATCATCGTCCGCGGACCCACCCAGGCGCCGATGTTCACGTAGCTCGGCATCATCACAACCCCCTCCGAGAGGAACGAGCCGTACCGCGCGACCGCCGGCGGGACGACCCGCACGCCCAGCGACGCGTAGTCGCGCTTGAGCGGGATCTTGTCGTGGTACTCGAACGGGCCCAACTCGATCGGCTCCATGCGGCGTTCTCGGAAGTAGTCGAGGATCGCCGCCTTCGCCTCTTCGTTCACGACCCACTCGTCTCCGGCGCGCTCCGCGACTCGGATCTCGCCACGGTCGAGCGCCGCGATCATCGCCGCCGCACTCATGGGCCGGTACCCGGCCCACGCGTGCGGAGAGGGCCGGGGGGAACCGGGAGGTTCCCCCGTGAGCATCGGCTTCTAGAAGAAGAGGGTTCGTGGGGGAAACATGGTTTCCCCCACGGGAGCGAGCCGAAAGCGAGCGACATCACAACACCTCCTCCAGGATCGCCGCCGCCCGCTCGCACTCGGCCAAGGTCGGGACCAGTGCGATGCGGATGTACCCCTCGCCGGACTCGCCCAGGTAGGAGCCCGGCGCGACCACGACGCCGTGACGGAGGAGCCGCTCCGCGCACTCCGCGGACGTCTCGTCGCCGGCGACCTCGACCCAGAGGTACATGGTCGCGCTGCTTGCCGCGACGCGCCAACCCTTGCGCTCGAGGACGGGCAAGAGCACCTCGCGCTTTCGCCGGTAGGCGTCACGGGTCCGCTCGACGTGCTCCTCGTCGCCCCAGGCGGCCACCGACGCGCGCTGCACGAACTCCTGCGGCGCGGCCCCGGTCGACGGTCGATAGGTCCGCAGCGCGGCGACGATCTCCGCCGACCCGGCCACGAATCCCGACCGATAGCCGGTCATGGATGACCGCTTGGAGAGCGTCTGGAAGACGGCGACGGTCGAGCGGTCCTCCACCTCGAGCGCGGAGCGCGGCGGCTCGTCGAACCAGAGCTCGCTGTACGCCTCGTCCGAGCAGAGGACGAAGTCGTGAAGACGAGCCCGCTCAGCCAGCTCCTCGTAGAACCCGAGCGGTGCGGTCGCCCCGGTCGGATTGTTCGGGTAGTTGACCCAGAACAGCGCGATCCGGTCCCAATCGTCGACCCGGTCCAGGTCCGGCAAGAAGCCGTTCGACTCGAGCAGCGGCAACGGCTCGACCCGCGCGCCCGCGAACGCCGCGCCTCGTGCCGGAACGGGATAGCCCGGCTCGGTGACGACGACCGTGTCCTTCGGGCCGTGCGGGTCGAAGATCAGCTGCGCGAAGCTGAAAATCGCCTCCTTGCTGCCGTACGTCGGGATCACCTCTGCTTCCGGGTCGAGCCGCACGCCGAACCGCCGCTCGCACCAGCCGGCGATCTCCCGGCGAAGCTCTGGCAGACCCT
Source organism: Actinomycetota bacterium (assembly GCA_046723985.1). Lineage (GTDB taxonomy): Bacteria > Actinomycetota > Thermoleophilia > Gaiellales > Gaiellaceae > DATBLE01. The sequence goes on from JBKOVQ010000180.1 coordinate 7,927, forward strand.
CGGCCTTCGGATAGCCCAGCCGCTCCTCGAGGGCGTCGACGAGTGCGTCGCGGATCGTCCGATCGGTCGGCTCGCGGGGATCGCCCTGGCCGAAGTCGAGGATCTCGATCCCGGCCGCGGCGGCCTCGCGCTTCGCCCGCTCGATGCGGACGAACGGGTAGGTGCCTTGCGCGGACAGGACGGGCGAGACCTGCATCGTTAGCACGGGGGAAACGGCTGGTTTCCCCCGTGTATCCCCTTCCGAGCTTCGCCGCTGGCTTCGCCATCGGCGTTCGCGACTGCTTTCACAGCCGGCCTCGCGGGGCCGCGCCCGCCATGCCTGTCGCGGCCGAGAACGACTGACACCGACACCCTCATGCGCCGACCCAGCTTACGAAACGGCGGAGGACGTCGAACGTCCGCTCGAGCGCGGCGATCTCGACCCGCTCGTCCGCCCGGTGGGCGTAGCGCGTTGCTCCCGGTCCCAGGTTGACCGCATCGAGCCCCTGCGCGGCGAACTCCGCCACGGGCGTCCACGCCTGCTTCGGCTCGACCGCGAGGTCGCCCACACGTCTGAGGTGGTCGACGAGCGGCGAGTCGGTCGCCGGCCGAGCCGGGGGTGAGTTCGACGTCACCTCCACGTCGGCGCCGACCAGCTCGCGAAGCCTGTCCTCGGCCTCCTCGCGCGTCCGGTTCGGCGCGTAGCGGTAGTTGAGCCTCACCTCGACGCGGTCGGGGACGACGTTGTCGGCGATCCCGCCGGTGATCCGCGTCGCGCTCAGCACCTCGACGAACGTAAGGCCGCCGACCTCGACCTCGAGAGGCGGGCAGCTCACGACCGACGCGAGGCCCTGAACGGCGAGATCGATCGCGTTCATGCCCTGCCAGGGCCGCGCCGAGTGGGCGCTCTCACCGCGGAACACCACCGTTGCGTTCAGGTTCCCGAGGCAGCCGGCGTGGATCGCGTTGTCCGTCGGCTCGAGCATCACGACCAGGTCGGACTCGAGGACGACCGGCGCCTCCGCGAACACGCGCGGGAGCGCACTCTCCTCGGTGGGCAGCTCCTCTCGGACGAAGAACAGGAAGCCGAGATCGCATCCGAGCGCGCACGACTCGCAGGCAGCCCAGTCGGCGAGCTCGACCATCACCGCCAGGCCGCCCTTCATGTCGCTCGCCCCGAGTCCGACCACCCAGCTGTCGTCGACCGCCCCGGGAAGGTTTCCCTGCGGCGGCACCGTGTCGAGGTGCCCAGCGAGGAGGACGAGCGGCCGCCCGGTCCGCGGAGTCGCGAAGAGGAGCGCCTCGTCCGTCCTGTAGGTGAGCGGGAGGGTCACCGCGTGGCGAACGTGCTCGATGATACGAGCTTCGTCGCGGCTCGCGGACGGGATGTCCACCAGCTCGAGCGTCCGCCGGGCGAGATCGGAGGCCATCGAGCCGCAGGTTAACCGGCTGGGAGCGACTTGTAAGCGTCTTGGAAAGAGCCGTTTTCCCGCTGCCGTGATCGGGGATCGACGTCCGGGAAGGCAACGTAAAGACACGAAAGGGGTTGGGCATGCACACCATGGACAGAAAGCGCTGGGTCGCGGTCGGTGCGGTCTTCGGTGCCGGTATCGCCGCGGTGGTCGTGGCGGCGCTCGGGGCTTTCGCGGGCTTCGGTCATGCTGCGAGCACCGTCGCGCCGGATAACACGTCGCCGCCGACGATCAGCGGCACGCCGCAGGAGGGGAGCACCCTCAACGGCAATCGCGGACAGTGGTCGAACAACCCGACCGACTTCAACTACGCCTGGCTCCGCTGTGACAAGAACGGCGGCAGCTGTGCGAGCATCAGCGGCGCCACGTCGCGCTCGTACAAGTTGACCTCGGCCGACGTCGGCAACACGGTTCGGTTCCGCGTCCGGGCCACGAATGCGAGCGGCTCGACGAACGCAACGTCTGTCCCGACGGCGGTGATCCAGAAGGCCGCGCCCCCGACGCCGTCGCGGCCGAGCGGGTGCCCGCCGAGCGGTAACCCGGACCAGGTCAGCCAGATGTCGCTGCCGGCCAAGCTGATCGTCGATCAGTTCCAGCCGCAGCCGTCGACGCTGAACGGCGGCACCCAGTCGTTCGTGCTTCGCGTCCACGTCACCTCGACGTGCGGCGGGCCGGTGCAGGGTGCGCTGGTCTACGGCACGCCGACGCCGTTCAACCAGTTCGACGAGACACAGAGCAACACCGGTTCCGACGGTTGGGCGACCCTCACGTTCAGCCGCCAGGCGAACTACCCCGTGAACGGCAAGCAGCAGATCCTCGCGATGTTCCTCCGCGCGAGCAAGCCGGGCGAGAACGTCCTTGCAGGAATCACGGGTTATCGCCTCGTCAACGTGCCAGTCAACCTCCACTGAGCACCCGTCATAATCGTCCTGTGACCCACCGCCAGCCCGATCCCGCCCCCGGGGCGGAAGCGGAGCGTGGGTTCGTCGTCGCCGTCCTACCCAAGGGAGCCGATCCCGAGGAGGAGCTCGCCGAGATCCGCGAGCTTGCCCGGACGGCGGGTGTCGATCCCGTCGCGACGCTCGCGCAGCCGCGCGTGCGCCCGGATCCGACGACCTACCTCGGCAAGGGGAAGCTCGACGAGCTCAAGCGCGGCTTCGCTGAGACGGACGCCGAGTCGCTGCTCGTCGACGACGAGCTTGCCCCGAGCCAGCAACGACGGCTGGAGAACCTCCTCCAGGCGCGGGTCGTCGACCGCACGCAGCTGATCCTCGACATCTTCGCCCAGCACGCGCGCAGCGCCGAGGGCAAGCTCCAGGTCGAGCTCGCGCAGCTCGAGTACAACCTCCCGCGGATGCGCGGGATGTGGCAGCACCTCGAACGCCTGGGCGGCGGCGTCGGCACACGCGGCCCCGGCGAGTCGCAGCTGGAGACCGACCGCCGGCTCGCCCGGAGGCGGATCGCCTTGCTGAAGGAGCGACTAAAAGAGCTCGGCAAGCAGCGCACCACGCGACGCAAGGCCCGGCGACGCTCGGAGACGCCGACGATCGCGCTGGCCGGCTACACGAACGTCGGCAAGTCGACCCTGCTGAACAGCCTGACGGGCGCCGATGCCAGCGTCGACGACCGTCTCTTCGAGACGCTGGACCCGACGACGAGGTCCTTCGAGCAGGAGGGCAGGCGCTACCTCGTCACCGACACGGTCGGGTTCATCCGCCGGCTGCCGCACCAGCTGGTCGAGGGCTTCGCCGCGACCATGGAGGAGACCCTTGTCGCCGACCTCGTGCTGCACGTCGCCGACGCGTCTGCGGGCGAGGAGCGGCTCCAGGAACAGCTGCGTGCGGTCAATGCCGTTCTGGAGGAGATCGGCGCCTCTGAGCTTCCCGTACTGCTCGTCCTGAACAAGATCGATGCCGTGGACACACTTGGCCGCAGGCGTCTCCAGAACCGGTTCCCGGACGCGCTGCTGGTGTCGGCGCGGACGGGGGAGGGGGTGGGGGCACTGCGCGCCAGAATCGCGGATCACTTCGCCCACCGCTTCGAGCTGGTCGAGCTGCTGGTGCCGTACTCGGAGGGGAGCAAGCTCGCCGAGCTCTATGCGCTCGGCCCGCCGATCGAGTCGCGCACCGATCGCGAGGACGGGGTCCTGATCCGTGCGCGCCTTCCCGAGCGGGATGTGCGCCGGTTCGCTCGCTTTCTCGTGTCAGCGGCGTGATCGAAATCTCGGTCACGCGGCTCCGCGACGACGCGGTGCTGCCGACGCGTGCCTACGCGGGGGATGCAGGCCTCGACCTCGTCGCCTGCGATCGGCACGAGCTCGAGCCCGGGGCACGTGCGCTGGTCGGGACGGGCATCGCGGTCGCGATCCCGGCAGGACACGCAGGCCTCGTCACACCTCGCTCCGGCTTGGCCGTCGAGCACGGGATCACGATCGTGAACACGCCCGGGCTCGTCGACTCCGGCTACCGGGGCGAGCTGCGGGTGATCCTCCACAACACGGATCCCAGCGAGCCATTCGTCGTCGAGCCCGGGATGCGGATCGCCCAGCTCGTCGTTGTCGCGGTTCCCGGCGCGGCCCTCCGCGAGGTCGACGCACTGCCCGAGAGCGCGCGGGGCGAGGGCGGCTTCGGCTCCTCCGGGAGGCACTGATGCACGTCGAACCCCGCATCCGTGTCTCCGCGCTCCTGCGTTGGAACGACCTCATCCTGCTCTGCCGCCACGAGAAGCCGGGACGCGAGTACTGGCTCCTGCCAGGCGGCGGCGTCAACTCGGGCGAGTCGCTCGTCGACGCGCTCCGGCGCGAGCTGCTCGAGGAGGTGGGAATCGACGATCCGATGCCGTTCGAGGGACCGATCGCGATCGTCGACTCGATCTCTCCTGTGCGCAGCAGCCAGGCGAAGCACGTCGTCCACATCATCTTCTCGGCCGACCTCGGCGGGCGCTCGCTCGAGGCGGTCACGTCTGCCGACGCGGCGGTCCGCGGCCACCGGCTGTTCGGGCTGGGCGACCTCGACGACGTCGTGCTCCATCCACCGATCCAGCGTTTCCTGGCCCGCTGGCAGCCGGGCGATCCGACCGTGTACCTGGGCCCGTTGTGGGCGCCGTAATGCGCGGGGGAACCCAGGTTCCCCCGCGAGCCCTCTCCTTTGCTCGCTCGCTGCGCTCGCATCGCCTCCTGCCGGCCGGCGGCTGTCGGCCGCGCCCGCCATGTCGGTCGCGGCAAAGGACCAAGATCCGCTAGAAGCGGCCTCCACGCGCCCGTGCCCTCGCGGCGGAGACTGCGTGCGCCTGCGCTTCGAGCGAGTCGTCCAGCAGCTCGAGCTCGGGCGGCTCGCCCCCGGTGCGGTGGGCGAGCGCCTGGGCGATCAACCAGTCGGCCAGCCGGGGGTTGCGCGGCAGGAGGGGGCCGTGGAGGTAGGTGCCGAGCGCACGGCCGACGCGGCACCCCTCGAACCCGCTTCTGCCGTCGTTTCCGAACCCGGCGATCACGCGGCCCAGCGGCGTTGCGCCTTCGTCCAGGATCGTTCGACCGGCGTGATTCTCGAACCCGGCGACCGTCTTCACGGACCCTGGCTCCAGGTCGCACTCGATCAGGACGTCGCCGATCATCCGCCGGGCGCCGGCGATCGTGTGCAGCGGGAACAGGCCCGCGCCGGGGAGCTCCGAGCCGTATCGGTCGCGGTAGAACAGGCCGAGCAGCTGGTAGCCGCCGCAGACCGCCAGCACGGCGGCACCGCGCTCGACCGCGTCCCGTAGCGCCGGGCCCTTCGCAGCGAGGTCGGGCGCGATCAGCGCTTGCTCGCGGTCCTGCCCGCCGCCAACGTAGAGGAGGTCGTAGGAACCGGGTTCGGGCAACTCCTCGAGACCGATCGCCGTCACTTCGAAGTCGATCCCGCGCCTCGTTGCCCGGCTCGCCAGCACGGCGATGTTCCCGCGGTCGGCGTAGATGTTCAGGTAGTCCGGGTAGAGATGGCCGACGCTGATCCTCACGCCGCCCGCTCCCAGTACTGGCGCGCGTGGCCGCGCTCGGAGACGATCTTGCGCAGGGCCAGCATTGCGGTGTAGGTGGGGAGGACGGTCAGCTCCCCGCCGTGGGAAGTTAGCTCGAGCCCGCGGTCGAGCGCGGCGCCGAGGTCGGGCATGATCTCGAGCTCCTCGGCCGGAAAGCCCGCGTACGTGCAGCGCAGCGCGAGCTCCGCCGCACGGTCGCCCGTGACGACGAGCCGCTCGAGACGTTCGAGGAGGGGCTCGAGGTCGGCGTCCCAGATCCACGACACGTCCCGGCCATCGGCGATCGCGTCGTTGAGAGCGATGACGGCGAGCTTCGGCGGGCCGGCGGCGACCAGGGTGCGGACGACCTCGTTCGCGCCCGCCGGGTTCTTGACCGTCAGGATCAGCACGCTGCGACCCTCGACGTCGATCCGCTCGGCCCGCCCGAACGCCGGCCGCGCCAGGGCCAGCCCGGCGGCGATCTCGTCGGATGTCGCGCCGAGCGCACGGGCGAGTGCGGCCGCGGCTAGGGCGTTGTAGACGTTGTAGAGGCCAGGCAAGGAGACCTCCACGCGGCGAATGTCCTCGGGCGTGACCAGGTCGAAGGAGACAGCCTCGAGGCCGCGCAGCTCGACCCCGCGGGCGGCGACGTCAAGCGCAGGCCGGCCGTGTCCGCACGCGGGACACCGGTAGTCGCCGAGATGCCCGACGTACGCGGCCGCGTAGGCGTACGGCGCTCCGCAACGGAGGCAGTACTTCGAGTCTGCCGCATGCTGGAGCGAGGGACGGGCCTGAAGCGGGTCGTCGAGGCCGAAGATGACGCTCCGCGGCCGCGTCCCGGCAAGGTCGCCGACCTGGGGGTCGTCCGCGTTCACGACGAGCGTCGCCTCCTCCGGCAGCTCCCGGACGGCCGCCCGCCACCGCTCCGCAATTGCCTCCAGCTCGCCGTAGCGGTCGAGCTGGTCGCGGAAGAGGTTGCCGAGGCAGACCGCCCGCGGCCGGATGCGTCGGGCAACGTCAGGAAAGGCACCCTCGTCGACCTCGAAGAGGCCGAGCTCGGCAGCCCGGGCCTCGATCAGGGTCGAAGTGACTCCCGACACGAGGTTCGCGCCCGACCGGTTGTGGGCAAGGCGGATCCGTGGGGAGAGGATGGCCGCGACGAGGGACGCCGTCGTCGTCTTCCCGTTCGTGGCCGACACAACCGCCGTTCCTTGTGGCAGCCGTGAGGCCAGGGTCGAGAGGGCAGAGGGGTCGATCGTCGCCAGGATCTTCCCTGGCAGTGTCGTCCCGCCGCCGCGCCCGGCCAGGCGGGACAGGCGGCCCGCCGACCGCGCGAGTGCGAGCTCGAGCGCAAGACGCATTGCGCAGCCAGTCTATTTCGAGCACGGAACTGGACGACAGCAGTGGCCGGCCGCGTTTGCATTGCATCCAACGTGCTCTGATAGCTCCGGAGCTCGTCTCTTTGCAGACTAGTCAAAACGCTCTATCCTTTTTGCCCCTGTGCCACGCAAGCGCCCCTACCGCGCGATCACCAGCATCGACCCGGCTGAGCTGGCCGCCTTCCAGGCGGAGATCAGGCGGCGCTACTCCGACACGGAGATCCTCGAGGAGCTGCGAGCCTGCGCGGAGCGGCTCGGACGGTCGCCGACGATGAAGGAGTTCGCCGCCGACCCGGAGACACGGGTGCACCCGCAGACCGTGATCGAGCACTTCGGCACCTGGAACAAGGCCAAGCGGCAGGCGGGTCTCGTGCCGAGGCGATTCGCGACGCGGGAGGAGCTGCTCGGGCTGCTC
>JBKOVQ010000088.1:0-12242 GCA_046723985.1 Actinomycetota bacterium
CTGCCGGACGACGTTCGGAAGGCAGCCGAACGCGAGCTCTCGCGGCTCGAGAAGCTGCCTCCGGCCGCTGCCGAGTACGGCGTGATCCGGACCTACCTGGACTGGATCCTCACCCTGCCTTGGGACAAGACCACAGAGGACAACCTCGACCTCGAGCAGGCGCGCCGCATCCTCGACGAGGACCACTTCGACCTCGAGAAGGTCAAGGACCGGATCGTCGAGTACCTGGCGGTCTCGAAGCTGAAGGGCGACGTCAGCGGGCCGATTCTTTGCTTCGTGGGGCCGCCGGGCGTCGGCAAGACGTCGCTCGGGCAGTCGATCGCCCGGACGCTCGGGCGCAAGTTCACGCGCATCTCGGTCGGCGGCGTTCGTGACGAGGCGGAGATCCGCGGCCATCGGCGCACGTACATCGGCGCGATGCCTGGGACGATCATCCGCGCGCTCCGCGACGCGGAGTCGAAGAACCCGGTCTTCCTGATCGACGAGATCGACAAGATGGGCGCCGACTGGCGCGGCGACCCCGCCAGCGCGATGCTCGAGGTGCTCGACCCGGAGCAGAACTCGACCTTCCGGGACCACTACCTCGACCTCCCCTTCGACCTGTCGAAGACCCTGTTCATCTGTACCGCCAACCAGCTGGAGACGATCCCCGGCCCGCTGCTCGACCGCATGGACGTGATCCAGCTCTCCGGGTACACGGAGGACGAGAAGATCGAGATCGCGAAGCGGTACCTGGTGCCCAAGCAGCTCGAGGCTCATGGGCTCACCGCCGAGCAGGTCGAGATCGGCGACGAGGCGCTCCGGACGATCGTCCGCGAGTACACGCGCGAGGCCGGCCTACGAAACCTCGAGCGACGGATCGCCGACGTGCTGCGCAAGACCGCGCGGCGAGTCGCCGAGGGCGCGACCGACCACGTCGACGTCGACGCGGAGGCGGTGCGCGAGGCACTCGGGCCGCGGCGGTTCGCCGGCGAGGTGCGCAAACGAACGTCCGATCCGGGCGTCGCCACCGGGCTCGCCGTCACCGCCGTCGGCGGCGACGTCCTCTTCATCGAGGCGACCGCCTACCCGGGCAAGGGCGGCCTGCGGATCACCGGCCAGCTCGGCGAGGTGATGCAGGAGTCCGCGCAGGCGGCCCTCTCGTGGGTGCGCAGCAACTCAGAGCGCCTCGGCATCGACGAGGACTGGTTCTCCGAGCACGACGTCCACATCCACGTCCCCGCCGGCGCGGTGCCGAAGGACGGCCCGTCGGCCGGTGTGACGATGGCAACGGCGTTGGTCTCTCTCGCCACGGGGCGCACCGTTTCCGAAGAGGTCGGGATGACCGGAGAGATCACCCTCACCGGACAGGTGCTCCAGATCGGCGGCGTCCGCGAGAAGGTGCTCGCCGCTCAGCGCGCCGGGTTGACGAAGGTGATCCTCCCGCGTGAGAACGAGGCCGACCTGAGCGAGCTCCCCGAGGAGACGCGCGAGGAGATCACCTTCGTGCTCGCCGAGACCGCAGACGAGGTGCTCGAAGCCGCGCTCGTCGGCGGGGCATCAGCACGCCCCCGTCCGGCGCCCGAGCGACAGGCGGCTGCTGGTCCGCAACGCGGCCGGGCAAAGCCCGCCCGCGTGCAAGGTCGAGCAGTCTAATCCGCAACGCGGCCGGGCAAAGCCCGCCCGCGTGCAAGGTCGAGCATTCTAGCTACCGGAAGGCGAACGTAACAGCGAGCCGCTCGCAGGCCGCCGGGTTCCCGGGCCCGCTCGGCCAACGACACGTGAGCTGGAAGTTCCGCTTCCCGCGCAGGAGGAACGTGATCCGGTCGACGAGGTCGCCGTGGACGATTTCGTACTCCCGCGCCTTGCGGCCGGCGAGCACGACCGTCCGCTTCGACGTCACCGTCCCCTTCACGTTCGAGGCATAGGTCGACGCGACCCGGTCCAGCTCCTTCGCCACGCGCGGGAAGAGCGCCAGGCGGTAGGGCCTGACGAGCGGCAGCACGGTCACCGAGACGACCGTCGACGAGTCCTGCCGCGCCTCGGCCGACGTTCCGGACGATTTCACCGTCCAGCCTTCGGGCGCCTGGAAGGAGAACCCCGGGCCCGAGACCGTCTGGCCCGACCCGGCGTTCGACTCGGTGCTTGCCCCACCGCCGCCTCCGCAGCCGGCCGCGGCGAGCACAGGCACGAGCGCGACGACGAGCAACCACCGTCGTTTACCGCGTTGTCGGGAGGGATACACTCGGGCCTTAGATGTCGAGCGAAAGGACCTGGAACATGCCCAAGACGGCGGAAAAGGTGGCCTCGGTGGCCGGGACCGCAAAACCTTACGTGGATCGGGCCATCCACGACGAGGAGCTCCGCGACCACGTCAAGCAGGCGTTCATCGCAGCCCGGGAGATCTACAACGACGTCATCGCGCCCCGCAGCGTCGTGAGCGCGGCGCAGCGCGTGGCCAGCGACCAGGACATCCAGGAGAACCTCCGGGTCGCGGTCGCCGAGCTACGGCAGGCGGCGACGCGCCTCCAGGGGCGCTCGACGAAGAAGCACCCTGGCCGCGCGTTCTTCCTGCTCGTCGGCATCGTCGTCGGCCTCCTGTTCAATCCCGTCACCGGTCCCGAGACGCGGCGCTGGGTGAAGGACAGGCTGTTCGGCGGAAGCGACGAGTTCGGCTTCGAGGAGCAGTCGGGGAACGGCGGGATGGGCGCGGCTTAATTGATCGCAGCACGGCCGGGCAAAGCCCGTCCGTGCGCTCGCGCTCCGCGCGGGAAACGGGCAAGGCCAGAAGACGCGGCTGGGGCCCGGGCTACGCGCGATCCAGAACAGGCAGCGGTGTCGGCAGCTCGCCAATCGAGCCGCCGCCGGTCGGCACGGTCACGGGCGCGCGCATCGCTCGGCGGAGCGAACCGGGATCGAGACCGCTCGCAGTCGAGATGTCGCTCGACTGCAGGAGGATCGCTCCGGGCGTCGGCGCGCTGCTCGTCGTCGCCAGCTGCTGGGCGAAGGGCACGGCCGGCAGGATCCGGATGTCCTCGAGCCGCTGCCACGCGTTCAGGTACGGCGTCGGGTTGACCGCGCCGTCATAGCCGAGGAACAGCATGGAGACCGGGTGCACCTCGAAGTGGAGGTGGAACGGGGTGCCCTGCGCGTCGCCGGTGTTGCCGACGAAGCCCAGCACCTCGCCGGCTCGGACGTGGCGGCCGTCGGCCGCGAGGCTCGTATAGGCGGAGAGGTGCGCGTAGTAGAACTCGTTGCCGACGTTGTCGCGCAGCCAGAGCCGCCAGCCGCCGACGTCGTTCCAGCCGACCGAGAAGACGGTGCCGGCGGCGACTGCCAGAATGGGCGCACCGAGCGGGGCGAAGATGTCGTCGCCGTGGTGCCAGCCGCCCGAGACGTCGCCGCGCGGCGCGCCGAACGTATCCCCGTACGCCGACGGGCCGTAGACCGGGAAGACGTAGCCCCCGGCTGTCAGCTTCGGCGTCACCGTCGGCGGCGTGAGCACCAGTGGCCCGAAGCCACGGACCTTCGGCTGCTTCCGCTTCGGCGCCTTGCCGCCTCGGTCAGCGCCGGCGGAGCTCGGCACGAGCGTCGGCGGCGGGGTCTTCCGTGCCCCGCGCTTTCCCGTGGTCGTGGCAGGCGCCGGCGACGGGCGGGTCGTGGCCGTGGTCGTGGTCGTCGAGCTCTCCGGCGGCCGCGAATAGGCATCGGCGTAGCCGATCCGGATCTCGCTGCCGGCGGGCAGGCCGCCGTGATCGGCATCGAGATGGACGACCAGGCCGGTGACCGTGCCGTGCCAGGAGGGCGACGAGGCCAGGCCATTCTCGGTCGACTCGGCGAGCACGAGCGCGTACCCCCAGTCCGCGAGCGGAATCCTCGCGTTCGCCGACACCCCGGCCGGAGCCCCGAGCACAACGAGGTTGGACACCGTCGAGTCGCTGAGGTCGCCGATCGTACCGGCTGAGCTGACCGAGCCCTGGACCGCGTCGGCGGTGATCTCGCCGCCGAACAGGGACAGGCCGGAGACGGTTGTCGTCACGCTCGCGGTGCCGTCCGGTGCGCTCGCCGACACACTCACCGAGGTCGACTGGGCGGAGACGGCGGAGCTGTCGGCCGGGTAGGCGAAGGGGGCGTCCGGAACCCCTGCGTCAGGCGGGGCGCTCGCCTGCGTCGTCGCGGCCGCCGTCGTCTGGTCGGGGCCGACGACCTGGATCCCAAGACCGGTGGCGGCCGCGGGCGGTCCCAACGAGACCGGCGGAGCCGCGGGGACGGCGCCCGTCACTGCGGCGCAGACGACGGAGACGCCGAGGACGAGGCAGAGGCGCCCTCTCACGGCAGCTCATTATGGGTGATCGGACTGGACGCCGTCCCGGTCCTGCCTCCGGAGCCGAGCACGCAACGCCACCTGGGCCGCGACAACGATCATCAGCGCGCCGAACAAGCGTTTCAGCGCGTGCTCGGGCACGTGCTCCGCCACGATCACACCTGCCTCAACGCCCACGATGGCGGCGATCCCGATCACCACCGCAGGCCGCCAGCGCACGTTGCCGTAGCGCTGCTGCCGCCACGTCCCCGCGACGACGGTGGGGACGATCGCGAGCAGCGAGCTCGCCTCGGCGTGGATCTGCGTCAGGCCGAGCCCGAGCGTCAGGGTCGGCACGAAGAGGATCCCTCCGCCGACACCGAACAGCCCGGCGAGGATGCCCGCGGCGACGCCGAGGCCGACGGCGAGGAGCACGTCCTCCATCAAATCAGGAGCTTGATGCCGACTCCGGCAAGGAGGATCGCGAAGAGGAGAGAAAGCGTCCGCCCGGCGATGCGCTGCTGGAGGGCGGTTCCGACGACGGCTCCCGCCGCGGCCGGCAACCCGACCAGCATCGCCGCGCCCGGCTTCAGCTCGCCGTGGATCGCGTACGAGATCGTGCCGACGAAGGCAATGATTCCGATCGCCGCCAGTGAGGTGGCCATCGCGGGACGTTCCTGCCAGCGGCCCGAGAGCAGCAGCAGGGGCACGACGACGATCCCACCGCCGACCCCGAAGAGCGCGCTGAAGAACCCGGCGACAATCCCGATCAAGACCAGCTGCACCACGGCTTGCCTATTCTCCATCAGCGTGGACGTGGCCAAGCTGATTGCACGCCTCGGCGAGCAGCCGGAAGCGGCAGGCGTGCTTCTCGATGTCGACGGCACGTTGGCGCCGATCGTCGAGCGACCGGACGATGCCACCGTTCCGGAGGCGACCCGCGCGATCCTGCGCGACCTCGCTGCGCGATACGCACTCGTCGCATGTGTCAGCGGCCGAACCGAGGACGACGCGCGTCGTGTGGTCGGTGTCGACGAGCTCGTCTACGTGGGCGAGCACGGCATGGGTCTCGACCGACGAGCCGACGAGTGGACCGACGAGCTCGACCAACTCGTGGACGAGAGCGGGTGGGAGCCGGAGCGGAAGCGGTACTCGGCGTCGTTCCACTTCCGCACTGCTTCCGACGAGGCGGCGGCGGTCGCGTCGCTGCGGACGGTCGAGCGTCGAGCGGTCGAGCTCGGATTGCGCCCGCGCTGGGGGCGGAAGGTGCTCGAGGTGCTGCCGCCGGTAGCTGCGAACAAGGGCACCGCTGTCCGGTCGCTGCTCGCCGAGCGTGGACTGCGGCGCGTGTTGTACGCCGGCGACGACTCGACCGACCTGGAGGCCTTCCGAGGCCTCGACGGCCTCGACCTCGCGGTGCGGGTCGCAGTCGTTTCGGACGAGGGCCCGAGCGCGCTCGGCCAAGCCGCGGACATCATCGTCGGCGGGACCGCCGAGCTGGTCGAGCTGCTGCGGCAGCTCTAGAGGAAGGCTGATGCACCTCACCGAGGAGGTGCTGGCGCCGATCCGCGCACGCTACGGCGAGCCGATGATCCTCGAGTGGGAGGGCGAGATCTCAGGCCGCGAGTACGGGATCGCCACGTTCGACCCGTTGCGCACCCACGACGTCACGCTGTTCATCTTGAACGGAGAGCGGCTCGCACTGATCCGGAAGCACCCGTTCGCGCCCGATGTCTGGCGACCCCCCGGCGGCGGCGTGAAGGAGGGCGAGGACTTCGACCAGGCCGTGCTGAGAGAGGCGTACGAGGAGACCGGCCTGCGGATCGAGCTCCGGCGGTACCTCGTCGAGGCGAGGGCGCGGTTCGCCTACGGAGACCACGTGCTCGACTGGCGCACGCACGTCTTCCTCGCCACGACCGACGACGAGTCGATCGAGCCTCACGACCTCGACGAGATCGCCGAGGCGCGCTGGGGGACGCTGGAGGAGCTCGCGAACCCGCTCCGCGAGCGGCTGCTGGCCACCGGCCGGGCGTTCTGGCGTTACCGCGTCGCGTTGCACGACGCGGCGCTGGGCGCTTTGTCCGCACAGTAGGAACAGCCGCCCCTGGGGACCGTCTCCTACGCTAGACGCGTGACGAGCCTCTCCACGCCGTTGCTCGTGGCGGTGTTCGTGGCAGGCTCGGCGGCGACCTGGATCGCAGGTATCGCCCTGTCGAAGAGCACCGACTCGGTCGACCGGCGGTTCGGGCTCGGCGAGGCACTCGGCGGCCTGATCCTGCTTGCGATTGCCGGCACGCTTCCGGAGATCGCGATCGTCGCATCGGCCTCGCTTGCCGGACACCTCGACCTGGCGGTCGGAAACCTGATCGGCGGAATCGCGATCCAGACGCTCGTGCTCGTGGTGCTCGACGCCGCCGCCGGGCCAGAACGGCCTCTCAGCTACCTGGTCGGCTCGCTGACGCCCGTGATCGAGGCGCTGATCGTCGTCGTCTGCCTGGCAACCGTGCTGGCCGGCGCCGCCCTCCGGCATCGACCAGCGTAGGGGGCATCAGCCCGACCTCGATCGCCGTGGTCGTGCTCTGGATCGGCGGTGTCTGGATCGTCAACCGCGTCCGGGTGCGAACGGACTGGACGATCGAGATGCCGGGGGCGCGGCCGGGTCGGCGCCACGTCCGCGAAGCCCAGCCGCAGGAGCGCCGTCCCTTCGTGAAGAGCTCGACGTGGTTCGTCGCCCTCGTCTTCGCGCTCGCCGCAGGCGTCACTCTCGGCGCCGGCGTCGCGCTCCAGTCCTCGGGCAGCGAGCTCGCCGACCGGTTGGGCCTGCAGGGCGCGATTTTCGGGGCCACGGTGCTGGCGGCAGCGACGGCCCTGCCTGAGATCTCCAGCGGGATCGCAGCCGTGCGGCTCGGCGACCACCAGCTGGCGATGGGGGACATCCTCGGCGGCAACTCGTTCCAGCTGACGCTGTTCCTGCTCGCCGACATCCTCGCCGCTACCCCCGTGATCGTGGCGGCGCAGGGGTCCGACGTCTGGCTCGGCTGCGCCGGGCTGCTGATGACGGGGATCGTCGGCGTCGCCGTGATCGCGCGTCCGAAGCGCACCTTCCTGCGGGTCGGGATCGACTCGATCGCGCTGGTCGTGATCTACGCGGTGGTGATCGCGCTCTTACCCAAGGTCACGTAGCGCGCAGGACGTCCCACGCCCGGCGGACGTCGTCCTCGGTCGTGCGATCGCTTCCGATCGCGAGCCGAAGGACGTAGCGCCCGTTCAGCTTGGTGTGCGAGATGAAGATCTCGCCGCTCGCGTTCACCCGCTCGAGGATCGCCTCGTTCTCCTCGTCCGTCCCCTCGCGGCGAAAGCAGACGGTGGAGAAGGGCCTCGGCGCACACAGCTCCCAGCCCGGCTCCTCCCGCACCCAGCCCTCGAACAGCTCGGCCAGGCGGATCGCTTCGCGGATTCGACGCCTCAGCCCCTCGGCGCCGTAGCAGCGGAGAACGGCCCAGAGCTTGAGGGAGCGGAAGCGCCGACCGAGCGCGGGCCCGTACTCGCTCAGGTTGAGCGCGCCCTCGTCGGTCGTGCGCAGGAACTCGGGGACGAGCGAGAAGGCGTCGCGGAACTCGTCGGGGCGGCTCGTCCAGAGGAGCGAGCAGTCCATCGGCGTGAACATCCACTTGTGCGCGTTGACGACGAGGGAGTCCGCGCGCTCGATCCCCTCGAACGCCCAGCGCAGCTCGGGACAGACCATCGCCGAACCGGCATAGGCGGCGTCGACGTGAAGCCAGGCGTCGGCGGCGGCGCAGCGCTCGGCGATCGCGGGCAGCGGATCGACCGACGTCGTCGAGGTCGTGCCGACCGTGGCCACGACCGCAGCGGCGTCGTCCAGGTCCAGCACGTCGGCGCGCATCCGGAAGGCCTCGTCCGAGGGAACCTTACGGAGCTCCATTCCCAGCATGCGCGCTGCCTTGTCGACGGCCGAATGCGCGTGCTCGGAGCAAACCACGACGTTGCGGCCCGTGGTGTGTCGCGCCGCAATCAGGGCAGCCAGCGTGGAGGTGGACGCTGTGTCCTCGATGTGGCCGTGCCAGCCGTCCGGCAGCCCGATCAGCTGCGCGACCCACTCGCAGACCCGCAGCTCGAGCTCGGTTGAGGCCGGGGCGGTTCGCCAGAGGAAGCCGACCGAGTTCAGGGTGGCGGCGAGCAGCTCGGCGAGAATCCCGGGCTCGGCGCCCGTCGTCGCGAAGTACGCGAAGAAACGCGGGTGCTGCCAGTGGGTGATGCCCGGGAGCAGGATCTCGTTGAGGTCGCGGAGCACCGACTCGAAGGGCTCGGGCTCCTCGGGCGGCGACTGCGGCAGCCGTGCCCGGATCTCCCCCGGACGCACCTGCGCGAGCACGGGCAGGTCGGCGACGCGCTCGAGGTAGTCGGCCGCCCAGTCGACCGCCTTGTGCCCGTCCTCCCTGAAGGTGTCGCCTTCGGCGTCACGACCTCGGCTCGCACCAATGTCGACAGCTTCGCTGTCGCCTTTGCACTCGGCTTCGTCTCTCATCTCTTGACCTTGGACCACGGGCGTGTGTTGACGATCTGCTCCTTCGTCAGCCAGGCGCGGCGGGCCTGGCCGATGCCGAGAGTGGCGTAGCCCAAGGCGCCGACAGAGTGGGCGTCCGTGGAGACGACGATCCGAACACCGCGCTCGCCCGCCAGCCGCGCGTCGGCATCGCGCAGATCGAGCCGGTCGGGCTGCGAGTTGATCTCGACGGCAGTCCCGGTCTCCACCGCCTTCTCGAACACCCGCTCGAGGTCGATGTCCATCGGCCCACGCTTGTTGATCTTCCGACCGGTGAGGTGGCCGATCACATCGACGTGCGGATTCTCCATCGCCGCGAGCACGCGGTCCGTGGGCGAGGTCGAGAACGCTGCGTGGATCGACGCGACCACCCAGTCGAGGCCCGCCAGCGACTCATCGGGTACGTCGAGCGAACCGTTCGCGCGGATGTTGACCTCGATCCCGTGCAGCAGGCGGAACGGCTTCAGCCGCTCCGCGAGCGCCGCCAACTCCTCCGCCTGGGCCTCCAGCCGCCCGTCGCGCAGGTAGTGCGAGTGGTCGGTGATCGCCAGGTACGAGTAGCCGCGCGCCTTTGCGGCCAGCCCCATCTCCTCCATCGCGTTCTTCCCGTCCGCGGACCAGGTCGTGTGCGCGTGGAGGTCGCCGCGGAGGTCCCCTTCCTCGACCAGCGCGGGCAGCTCGCCGCGACGGGCCGCCTCCAGCTCGCCCGCCGACTCGCGGAGCTCGGGCGGGATGAACTGGTAGCCGAGCCACTCGTACAGCTCCTCCTCGACCCCGAACGTGTGCACCTCGCCCGACTCGACCTCGGTGATCCCGTACTCGGAGATCGACAGTCCTCGCCGCTGTGCCTCCTCGCGCATCGCGACGTTGTGGTTTTTCGAACCAGTGAAGTGCTGGAGCAGGTTCCCGTAGCACTCCGGCGGCACGACCCTGAGATCGAAGCGCAGGCCGTCGTGGGAGATCACGGTCGCCTTCGTCCCGCCCTTGGCGGCGACCTCCGCCACCCACTCGAACCCGGTGAAGGCGTCGATCAGCACCTTTGCGTCGGTGGCCGTGGCGATGATGTCCAGGTCGCGGAAGGTCTCACGACGGCGGCGGACGCTCCCCGCCTCCGACACCTGCTCGGCAGCCGGGTGGGCGCGCAGCGCCTCGATCGCCGCGAGCACGGCCGGGAGGCCTTGGCCGAGCAGCGGCCGCGCCGGCGCCTTCGGCTTCGCACGCTCATTCAGCGCCTTCAGGACGTTCTCCTCGACCTTCGGTCCCAGCCCGATGAGCGTTCGCAGCCGCTGCTGCTCGGCGGCCTCGCGCAACCCGTCGAGCGTGGTGACGTCGAGCTCCTTCCAGATCCGCCGTGCGGTCTTCGGGCCGAGCCCGGGCAGGCGCATGAAGGCGATCACGTCGGGCGGGATCCGGCCCTTTCGCTTAGCCAGAGCCTCGATCTCGCCGTGCTCGACGATCTGGACGATCTTCTCCTCGATCGTCTTCCCGATCCCCTGGAGCTCCTTCGCCTTGCCGTCGAGCGCGAGCTGTGCGATCGACCCGCCCGCCTCGCCGATCCGCTGGGCAGCCCGCCGGTACGCAAGCACCCGGAACGCCTCGGTCCCCTCGAGCTCGAGCATGTCGGCGAGCAGCTCGATCTGCTCGATCACCTCTGCGTTCCTCGGCAGGGCCACTGTCGCGATCATAGGCACGAAGCGCGGGGCGAACCCATGGTTCCCCCGCGCGCCCCCTCCTTCTGCTTGCATCGCAGCACTGTGCGAGCCTGCGTCTGCCTACCGACGTACAACGAGCGCACGAACCTCGAGGCGATGATCGCCGCGCTCCTCGACCGGCTCGACGAGGACGACAGCGTGCTCGTCATCGACGACGCCTCCCCCGATGGAACCGGCGAGCTCGCCGACCGGCTCGCCGACCGCCACGATCGGGTCGCCGTCCTCCACCGTGCCGTGAAGGAGGGCCTCGGCCCGGCGTACCTCGCCGGCTTCCGCCGCGCGCTCGCCGACGGCGCGGAGCTCGTGCTGGAGATCGACTGCGACTTCTCCCACGATCCCGATGACGTGCCCAGGCTGATCGCCGCCGCAGCCGAGGCCGATCTCGTCCTCGGCTCCCGCTACGTGCAAGGCGGCCGAGTCGAGAACTGGGGCGCCGGACGTCGCTTCGTCTCGCGCGCGGGGTCGCTGTACGCCCAGGTGCTCCTCGCTGCGCCTGTCCGCGACCTGACCGGCGGTTTCAAGTGCTACCGCCGGCAGGTGCTGGAGCGCATCGACCTGGACGCCGTGTCCTCCCGCGGCTACGCGTTCCAGATCGAGACCACGTACCGGGCCCTTCGCGCCGGGTTCCGCGTCGTCGAGGTGCCGATCACGTTCAGCGACCGCGAAGCCGGCGCGTCGAAGATGAGCCGGTCGATCGTGCTCGAGGCGATCTGGCGCGTCCCCTACCTCGGGCTCCAGGCGGTCACCGGCCGTCTACGCTGACCGAATGGTCGAGGTCACCGACGCCACGTTCGCTGCGGAGGTCCTGGACGCGTGCCGCCCGGTCGTCGTCGACTTCTGGGCACCCTGGTGCGGGCCGTGCAAGGCGGTCGGCAAGGCGCTCGAGGAGCTCGAGGCCGAGCACGGCGACCGAATACTGTTCGCGACCGTCAACATCGACGACCACCCGCTCAACGCCGCCGATCACGGCGTGCTCTCGCTGCCAACCGTGATCCTGTTCGAGGCCGGAGCGGCACAGGAGACCGTGGTCGGAGCGCGGCCGCGCAGCTACTTCGAGCGCCGGTTCTCGTCCTGGCTCACGTAACCGGAGCGGGCTCCAGCTTCACGCGCGGGTCGATCAAGGCCTGGATCACCTCGCCGGCAAAGTTGACGATCGCGATCACGAGCGCGGTGACGGCGACCACGCCGGCGATCACCGGCAGGTCGTTGCGGATGAGCGCGTTCCGGAGCGTCTGGCCGGGACCGGGCAGCCCCAACGCGGTCTCGACGAAGAGCGCCGTCGGCAGCGCGAACCGGCTGTTGTCCATCGCCACCCTCGGCACCACCGGGATGAAGGCATTCGGCAGCGCATGCCGGCGGAGCACCGCCCACTCGCTCATGCCTTTCGCACGCGCGAAGCGGACGTAGTCCTCCTGGAGCGTCTCGGTGACGGTCGCGCGAATCATCCGCACATAGAGCGCGCCGAAGACGAGCGAGAACGTGAACCACGGCAGCAACAAGTGCGCGAACCACTGCGCGGGACGACGTAGAAGATCACGAACGTGAACAGCGAGAGGTCAGGCACGACATCACTGCCCACGCTGCCCGTCCGAGCGCGTAGGCGAGCACCTCAGGCTCCTGGCCCTCCGCCGGTCGCGAAGTGCTCGAAGCCCTCGAGCTCCACGAGCCGGCCGCCGAGGCGCAG
>JBKOVQ010000223.1:0-8138 GCA_046723985.1 Actinomycetota bacterium
GCGCTCGACGTCCTCCGGCCCGAGCGCGGTCGTCGGCTCGTCGAGGAGGAGCACCTCCGGCCGGGCGAGCAGCGCCTTGACGACCTCGAGGAATTGCCGCTCGGCGAGCGACAGCGATCCCACGGGTACGGTCGGGGGGACATCGAGCCTGAACGCTGCGAGCATCTCGGCCGCCCACTCGTCGATGTGCCCGTAACCCGGTTGCATGGGCGCGGGTGCAGCAAGGTAGAGGTTCTCTGCGACCGAGAGGTCGAGGATGTGGGAGTACCCCTGATACGCGATGCCGAGGCCCAGCTTCCGGGCATCGGCCGGTGAGAGGTGGCGGCGCTGCTGCCCACCGATCTCGACCGTTCCGTCGTCGGGATGGACGAAGCCGCTCGCGATCCCGAGCAATGTCGATTTCCCGGACCCGTTTTCCCCAACCAGGGCGTGGATCTCGCCTGCGTGGCATTCGACGCTGACCTCGCGAAGCGCCTGTACTGCGCCGAACGCCTTCGACACGCCGCGCACGGACAGCACGACGGGGCTCGCGGGCCCGGGAATCGACATCGTGTTTTTCAGCTTCTCTGCCTCTTCCTCCTACGGATACATGCGCTTCAACAGGCTGAGCGGGATCAGCGACGTCGCGGAGGCCTCCTGCGGATAGCCCTTGACGCACGAGTCGCGCACCCGCTGGTTCTGCAGCTGGATCGGGAACACGATCTGGGGCGGGATCTTCGCGCCCTTGAGCTTCATCATCGCGGCCGTGAAGGCGACGCGGATCTGCGTGTTCCCCGAGGTGTAGTACCACATCTTCAGGTTCGGGTTGTTGAGCTTGTTGAACGTGCAGCCCATTCCGACGTCGTCGGTCCGGAGCGTCAGGACCGCGTTGAACGGCTTGCCGGCGGCCTGGTACGCCGCGAGCGCGCCCTGCGCCATCCCGAGCCCGTACTCGTAGCTCCAGCCCTTGACGTCAGGATGGGCCGCGAGGATGCCCGCGACGACCGACTGGACCTTCGACGGATCCCAGTTCGTCGGCTCGTTCGCGACGACCTTGATGTTGGAGTTGAGCGCAGGCTGCTCGCACTTCTGCCAGCCGAGCGACAGCGGGTTCCCGGGGAAGCCGCCGAGGAACGCGATGTTGCCCGACCTGACCTGCGTGTTCATGACCTGCGCGTACGCCTGACCGAGCTTGCAGGTGTCCTCGCCGACGACGGTCAGGTAGTTCTTACCCGGCCCGGTCACGTAACCCCAGGCATACGTCGCAACGGGGATTCCTGCGTCGGTTGCCTCCTTCATCACCGGCGCCATCGCGTCGCCGAAGTCCGGATAGCTGACGATCAGGCTGACCTTCTGCGCGATCGCTGCCTTGAAGTCGGCGATGCCCTGATTCAGATCCGAGTGGGCGCTCTTGTAGATGATCTTGCCCACCTGCGGATACGTCAGCGCCTGGAGGATGAACTCCATCTTCGACATCTGGCGATAGACGTTCTCGCCGAACTGCTCGATGTAGGCGACTGTCAGCTTGCCCTTCGTACCGGTGCTGCAGCCGTTGTTCTTCCAGCACCTGAGCGCCAGGTCGTAGTTGACCTTCCTGTCGGCTCGGCCGAGACCGGCCAGCGCGATGTTGCGCGAGACCGGGTTTGCGGGGAGAAGCGTGGCCTTGAAGAGCGTGTGCGCGAGGGTGCTCGCCTTCGCCTTGTAGACCTCGCCGTAGCCGCCTCCCTTTCCGATCACCACCGGCCCCGCAGCCTTGCCGTGCTTCGCTCCCGTCCCGCCGAGACCGGTCGAGACGACCGCGAGCGCCGCCACGAGCAGCACGAGCGCCATGACCACCGCGATCGGGCCCCTCCGTCGCATTGCCGATTTCCTTAGGTGCATCCCTCCTCCTTTCGCGAGCCTCAGCTCGTGTTGTTGCTCACTTCGCGTTTTCCCCTGGATGCTTCGATCGGCCGAAGGACCCGGCCGAGCAGTGCCGCCACCCGGTCACCGGAGATGAGCATTCCGACGATGATCGCCGCGCCGAAGACGATGAACTGCAGTGCCGTCGACAGGCCCAGTATCAGCAGCATCTGCGTCAGCAGGGTGAGTGCGAGCGCCGCCACCCACGTCGACGTTGCGCTCGCCAGCCCGCCGGAGAGCGACGGGCCCGCGATGACAACCGCGGCAATGGGCAGGATCAGGTAGTCGGCGCCGAAAGCCGGATCGATGTTGATGCGGATCCCGGCGAGCAGGATCGCCGCCATTGCGTACAGGATCCCTGCGGCCGTATAGGCGAAGACCACGTTTGTTCTGACGCGGAGTCCGGCCATCCACGCAGCTCTCGGGTTTGCGCCCACAGCCTGAAAGCGCCGGCCCGGTACGGTGTACCGAAGCAGGAGCGCGAGGGCGAGGGTGAGCGCCGCGCCCGTCCAGAAGACCGCGCTGACGCCGAGCGGCTTCTCGAGTGCCCACGACGACAGCGCCTGCGGCACCTGCAGCGAGTTCGTGTTCTCGCGCGAGTAGCGCAGGCTCCAAGCGAGCACGATCTGGCCGACGGCCAGCGTGACGATCAGCGGGTTCAGCCGCACGATTCCCACGAGGATCCCGTTCACGAGCCCCACGCCTGCGCCGAGACCGAGGCACGCGAGCAGTCCGAGTGCCAGCCGGTCGTCCTGCCCCAGGCTCACGCCCACGATCAGGTTCCCGCCGAACGAGATCACGCCGGGTGTCGAGAAGTCGATGCCGCCTTGCATGAACACGAGCATCTGCCCGAGCGCTGCGATCGCGAGGATGGTCATGTATGGAAGGACATACGCCCAAGAGGTGTTCTGGATTGCGCGGGGGGCGATGATCGCGGCAACGAGCATGAGCACGCCGGTGGCGAGCCACACCGGCAGGAATCGGCCGGCAACGACCGTGTTGGTGACGAGCGAGGAGTAGCGCCCCCTTACCGCGGAGGGAGCCACACCGACGGTGCTATCGGGGCTGCTCACGGATTGCCGTATCCAGCGCGGCACGAAGGTAAAGGGGAAGCCGCAACCAGGCGTTCATTCTGAGCAGATGGGATCCAAAGTGTCAACAATTGGCGAACGCCGCACGTGCGGGAGTTCACGCACGGTCAACTCAGTCGTTCGGAGCCGGTCAGAACGACGGCTTCGCCGCCATGTCGATCGCGATCAGCACGAGCAGGACGGTGTCGAAGCGGAAGACCAGGAAGAGCCGCTTCACGCGCCGCGCGACCTCCGGGGAGTTCGGCCCGTGCGCGGCGGCGGCCTTGTCGATCCGGCCTAGCTCGGGACCGACGAACCCGACGCCGACGAGCGTCGCAATCCCCCAGCCGGCGATCGCGAAGTCGATCCAGAACGTGTCCCAGCCCCAGTGGCCCTTCTCGATCAGCACCACGCCGAGCGCGAAGACCGCGAACAGCGTCGGCGTGTAGACGCGCGTGCCGATCCAAGCGCCCATCTTCCCGAGCTGCGCGAGCGCTTCTCCGTCCCCCTTGCGCTCGAACACGATCCCGAGCGTCGTCAGCGTGACGTCGCCGCCGACCCAGACCATGACCGCGACGATGTGCAGCGCGAGGTAGATCTGGTACGACGACGGCGCATACCAGAGGAAGACGATCGCGCCCGCGATGAGCACGATCGCGGCGAGCATGACCGAAAGCGGGCTGGCCGGCTTCGGTGCGTCGGTGGCGACCGCAGGTTCCACGTCCGCGATTAATAGAGCATTCGAGGCCGCAAGAAAAGGCCGGGGACTGTCCCCGCACGAGACTCTCTCCAAATGGGGTGGGCCGCGCGTGACGTAGGGTCAGTCCTTGACGCGGGTGTCGCTCTGCCTCCCGACCACGACCCAGATCGCCACTACCGGCTCGTCGCCGATTGCCCAGAGGCGGTGCGGCGAGGTTGCGTCGAATGTGATCGAGTAGCCCGGCTCGAGGCAGTACTCCTCGAAGTCGATCCTCACGCCCAGCCGGCCGCTGATCACGTACGCGTACTCCCGGCCGCCGTGGGTGACGAGCGAGTCGGCCGGGCACGATTCGCTGCCGACGTCGTAGGTGACGCGCAGGAACTCGACGGTCGGCTCGCGCTCGGGCGTCAGCCGCTCCCAGACCACCCCGGATTCGAGGTTGATCACCGAGCGCTCCTCGGGGACGACGTACGGCGCAGGCGTAGCCGAGAAGGGGCGACGATCGCCGGCCGAGGCGGATCCGTCGGGGTCGAACAAGTCGCCCATGTTCAGGCCGAGTTCACGCGCGAGCGAATAGAGCGTGCTCACGCTCGGGTTGACCCTGTCGCGCTCGATCTGCGAAACGAGGCTCGCTGAGACGCCGATCCGCCGGGCGATCTCGCGCAGGCTGATGCCGAGCGCCTCGCGCCGGTCCCGCAGGCGGCGTCCGATGTGGGACGGGGGGTGATCCGCCGGAGGAGCCGAGGCGGCCGGCTCGGTCACGAGGCAGATGCCTCGACCCGGCTCACCCGGTCGACGAGATACTCCCAGTCGCGCTCGAAGCGGTAGGAGTGCCGGTCGGGGGGTCCCGGAGCGGACGTCTCGAGCCACTTCACCGTCCCGCCGCTCACCTCGTAGAAGGCGTGAATGCAGCCGACGCCGGTCCAGAAGACATCCCCCGGCCGCAGCGTGTAACGGTTTTCGTCGGCGACGACGTCGACCTCGCCTTCGAGCATGTAGTACGACTCCTCGAACGGGTGGTCGTGCGGGTGGACGACCGCGCCGGGCTCGTAGCCGACCATGAACATCGTGTGCAGCTGGGCGTCGAGGCGCTTGTCGACGAGCATCTTCACGGTGATCCCGCTGTAGAGGAGCGCAGCCGTCGCCATGCTCGCGGAGACAGTCGGGGCCGAGACCCGGCTGCCCTCGCTGAGGCGGGCGATGTCCATGTCCTCGTCGGCGAGGAAGAAGAGGTTGCGGTTGCGCGGGTCCCGCAGGTCGAGCTCGTCGGCCGAGCCGTCGGGCGCTCCGCCGACGAAGAAGGTGTCGATGGGCTGGCCGGGCGGGCGCGGTCGGGGAGCAGCCATCTCGATCCACCGGCTGCGCTCGTCGCTCGTCCACGCGTGCGGCACGCCGACCGGGATCGCGCCGCAGGCGTTCGGCCGCAGCCTGACGCCACGCCCATCGAGGTACAGGCACGGCTCGCCCTCGAGCACGTAGAAGCTCGACTCGAACGAGTGCAGGTGGGTGTCGACGTGGCCCGCCTCGAGGTCGACCAGGGTCAGGCCGATGTGCGTCGAGCCCGTGTGGGCCCCGACCAGCAGCGCCCTGGTCAGCCCCCGGCTGTGCTCCGGCAGCGCCGACGCGAGCGCGATCTCCTCGCGGCGAACCAGCAGATGGGCGCTCACGCCCCGCTCCGGAGCCGGCAAAGCCGGCGCCTCCGCTCATTGGTGACCTCCGTCGAGCCTACGGTCACTGGAGCATCCATCCGCCGTCCGCCTCGAGGCTGACGCCGTTCACGGCCGCGTTCTCGAGCAGGAAGATCGATGCATCGACGATCTCGTCCATCGTGACGAGCCGGCCGATCGGCGTCCGCGCCCGGATCGCCTCCAGCACCGCCTCCGGTTTCCCCAGCCACTCCGGCGAGTCGCCGACGAGTCCGGGGTGGATCGCGTTCGCGCGGATCGGCGCCAGCTGCACGGCGAGCGTCCGGACGAGCCCCTCGACCCCGCCGTTCACGGTCGTGATCGTGGTCGACCCCGGATAGGGCCTGCGCAGCGCCTGCCCGCCGAAAAGCAGGATCGAGGCGTGCTCCGTGAAGCGGTCGAGCAGCGCATGGACAACCTCCGTGTACCCGACCAGCTTCAGCGTCACAAGCCGCGTCGCACGGACAACGTCGTAGTCGGCGACCGTGTTCTGGTCGCGCTCGATCGCAGCGAGCACGAGCCGGGAGACGGGCCCGACCGAGCTCAGCGCGTCCGCGAGTGCGTCGGGCTCGGCGAGGTCGAGCGCGCACGAGCGCACATCCCCCGTTCCGATGCTCTTCGCCACGTCTGCGCAACGCTCGGCGCTCCGGCCCGTGATCAGCACTTCCCGGCCGCGGGCCGCGTACGTCTCGGCGAGCCGCAGTCCGATGCCCGACGTCCCACCAACGACGACAACGGCTCCGTCTGCCACGGCGCGCCAACGATAGTGCCCGTGTGCAGTGTCAGTCAACTCCCGCCGCCGCAAACAGGGCTTGCCCGTCGGGTGCAGTAACGGTACAAACGCGCGGCGGAGTGTTCAGTCTGGCTGGATGCCTGCTGCCCCAGCCCGCCTCAAATGAGGGCGGCGAGCTCGTCGGCGCCGGCAGAGCCGGGTGCCCGAGCGTACGTACAGCTGAGGTTCACACCCAGGCGGGAGCGGGCGTCCTCCCTCCCTGTTTACCGGAGCTTGATTCGCCCGTTTAGCAGCAATACACTCGCGCGGATCGTGGCGGCGGAAGAGGTCCCAGTCCTCGTCGTCGGCGGCAGCCTCGTCGGTCTGTCGGCCGCCGTCTTCCTCGGCGCCCGGGGCGTCCGGTCGCTCGTCGTCGAGCGCCACGTCGGCACGGCGATCCACCCGCGGGCAGCACTCGTGAACCAGCGGACGATGGAGAACTACCGCTCGATCGGGATCGAGGAGGAGATCGCAGAGGCGGCCGCGCGAGAGTTCGTCCAGAACGGTGCGATCGTCTCCGTCGAGAGCCTCGGCGGCAAGGAGCTCGAGTACTACTTCCAGAACATCAACGAGGGCGTCGAGGAGCTCAGCCCGTGCCCGAGGCTGTTCATCACCCAGATCGGCTTGGAGCCGGTGCTGCTCCGGAAGGCGGAGGAGGTCGGTGCCGAGGTGCAATACGCCTCGGAGATCGTCGCGCTCGAGCAGGATGCGGAGGGCGTCACCGCCACGATCCGGCCCCGCGACGGCGGTGCCGAGCGTACTGTCCGCGCCCGCTACGTCCTCGCCGCCGACGGCGCCCACAGCCCGGTCCGGGAGCGGCTCGGGATCCAGTCGCTCGGCCACGGGAGCTTCTCGGACAGCATCACGATCTACTTCCGCGCCGATGTGCGCCCGCTGCTCGGCGACCGCAACCTGAGCGTCGTCTACGTCTTCAATCCGCGGTTGGTCGGGTTCTTCCGCTTCTCGATCGACGGCGACGCCGGGTTCCTGGTCGTCAACGCGACCTTCGACGAGGAGGGCAACCGGTCGGTCGCAATCGGCGAGGACACGAGCGGGGACACGTGCATCCGCTACGTGCGCGAAGCGCTCGGTGCGCCGGACCTGCCCGTCCGGATCGAGAACGTCCAGCGCTGGGAAGCGACCGCGGACTGGGCGGAGCGCTTCTCCGAGGGCCGGATCATGCTCGCCGGCGACGCCGTCCACGTGATGCCCCCTACCGGCGGCTTCGGCGGGAACTGCGGCGTCCAGGACGCCTTCGATCTCGCCTGGAAGCTCGAGTACGTTCTCGACGGGAAGGCCCCGCCCACTCTGCTCGACACCTACGACACCGAGCGCCTTCCGGTCGGCTCCTTCACGACCGAGCAGGCGTACACGCGGTACGTCCTCCGCCTCGACCCCGGTCTCGGCAAGGAGAACCTGATGCCCATCGTCCACGAGGCAACGGTCGAGCTCGGCTACCGCCACGTGTCCGACGCGGTTGGGTTCGAGGAGGGCGACGACGGTGCGCAGTGGGAGGACCCGCACGAGCCGAGCGGGCGGCCGGGCTTCCGGGCACCGCACGTCTGGATCGACCGCGACGGCGCCCGGGTCTCGACGCTCGACGTGTTCGGCTCGGGGTTCACGCTGGTCGCGGGCGCAGATGGGAGCGCGTGGTGCGCCGCGGCGAAGGCGGCGGCGAAACGGCTCGGCGTCCCGCTGGACGCCTACCGCGCGGGAACCGACTTTGGCGACGAGTCCGGTGCCGTCGCGACCGCCTACGGCATCGGCGCCGAAGGCGCGGCGCTCGTGCGCCCCGACGGGTTCATCGCGTGGCGCGCCCGCGGCGCCGACGGCGACGTCGAGGCGGCGCTCGCGCAGGCCCTGGTCCGCGGCAGCTAGGGACAGTCCCCGAGGGGGGACTGTCCCAAAAGAGGCACTGCGGGTCAGTCCCTGAGCACGTAGAAACTCCCCATGCGGCTGCGAATCGTCGTCGTCCTCGGCGCACTGTCCGCGTTCGGTCCGCTGTCGATCGACTTCTATCTCCCGGGACT
>JBKOVQ010000165.1:0-14739 GCA_046723985.1 Actinomycetota bacterium
GTTCTCGCCGGGGGCGTAGCTGAGCGCGCTCAAGTAGTTGACGAGCGCATCCGCCCAGACGTAGGCAACCTGATCCGGGTCCCAGGGAATCGGGACACCCCAGGTCTGCGTCGCGCGGCTGATCGAGAAGTCGCGCAGCCCGCCCTCGATGAAGCTCCGGGCCTCGTTGTAGCGAAAGTGCGGCAGAACGAAGTCAGGGCGGCGATCGTAGAGTGCGAGCAGCTCGTCCTGGTAGGCGGAGAGCCGGAAGAACCAGTTTCGTTCCTCGATCCACTCGGGCACTGTGCCGTGATCGGGGCACTTGCCGTCAACGAGCTCTTCCTCGGTCTTGAAAGCCTCGCAGCCGAAGCAGTAGAGCCCGGCGTAGACGTCCTGGTAGATGTCGTCCCGGCCGTTGTCCCGGATCCGCTGCAGGAAGTCCTGGACGAAGACCTTGTGCCCGTCATCGCTGGTACGGATGAAGAAGTCGTTGGTCGCGTTCACGCGCCGGGGGAGTTCCTGCCAGGCGCTGACGATGCCATCCGTGTACGCGCGCGGCTCCAATCCCTGCTCCGCGGCGACCCGCGCCACCTTGTCCGCATGCTCGTCGACCCCTGTGAGGAAGAAGGTCTCGTCCCCGCGCTGCCGATGGTGCCGGACGACGATGTCCGCGGCGATGGTCGTGTACGCGTGCCCGATATGCGGGGTCGAGTTCACGTAGTAGATCGGTGTTGTCAGGTAGAAGCGCATCTCCAGAGATCATAGGCGGCGCCCCGTGGGCCACCGGCGGGGCGAATCCGGGCGAGCCTTGGCGGCGCAGGAGCACAAGTGCGCCGAGAACGGATGTGGCTCCGATCAGCGCAAGCGCGAGGAACAGCGCGCGAGTCGGGAAGCCGGAAGCCGAGGATGCTCTTGCCGGCGCGGTCCCTCTCCACGTGAGGGATTCCGGCCGATCGAAGCGGCCGGCGCTGATGGACGTCGGTACCGGCCGCCCCACGGGCCTGACCGGCGCGGAGCGGCGGTGCAGCCCGGCCGCGAACTGCTCGGGCACGGGCTTGCGGGCCGTCGCACGGATGACAGTGGGCCGCACCGCTCGAAGCTCCGGGATCGTCGTCCGACTGGGACCGGCCGCTGACGGGCTGACGACCCGTGTCCCTCGCGCAGCTCTCATGGGGAGCGTGCGGATCGACACGGTTTGCAGGGATGCCGCCTTCTGCCGATGCACGCTCCCGGCCGGGAGGGCGACACGCACTCGGGGAGCGGCCAGCGTTACGCCAGAGTCAAATGTGACGGACATCGACCCCGTCGCCTCACCGGCGCCTGCGGCCACCGGAGCCGGCTGCTCGGACGGCGGCGGCGCCTCGGGTGCAGCCGTCGCGTCAGCGGCAAGCGGCTGCGTCGGCTCGGGGGTAGATGCGACCGCCGGCGGAGCGACCGCGGCCGGAGCCTGTGGAGGCGGCGCCGACGGCGTCCTCGGTGCCTTCGGCGCCGGCGGCTTCGCCGGTGTCGACGATGGCTCGCTTGACGGCTCTGCCACACGTGGGGGCAGGAAGGACAGCGGGTCGAGGTATCCGTTCGGGTCGGAGGTCGTCCGAACGCCCATGTGCACGGAGGGGTCCGCGTGCTCGGGCGTGCCCGACGGTCCAATTGCTCCGACTGCCGCGCCCTCCGCCACGTGTGCGTCGCGGGCGACGGCCACCGACCCCAGATGGACGAGAGTGACCGAATAGCCGTCGGGGGTCTCGATCGTGACGGTCAGCCCGTTGCTCGGGACTGACCCCGCAAACGAGACGATCCCGCCACGCGGCGCGGAAACGGGTTCCCCGTTCGCCCCGGCGACGTCAATTCCTCGGTGCTGCCCGGCTGCGTATGGGTCGCCGCCGTAACGGAATTCCTCCAGGACTCGGCCCGATGCCGGCCACGTCCAGGCACGTGCGCAGGGAGCAAGGACGAGGAAGACGAGGACAACGGCGGCTGTTCGCAGCGGAGACAACATGAGATCTATCGTAGAGATCGCTCTCGACCGTTGTCAAATCTGGTTACAGTTTTGCTACAGGGAGCGTCGATACAGCGTGTTCCGTCGTGCGCCGGTGAGGCGCGCGACAAGATCGGCGGCCTGTCTTCTGGCCACGCCGGCGGCGACGAGCTCGGCCACGGCCGCAATCGCCTCCCCCTCGCGTTCAACCTCCGCTTCCACGGGCCCGATCACGACGGTGATCTCACCCTTGGGCGGTTCTCGGAATCGGGTTGCGACGATCGACACCGGGCCGCGGACGACCTCCTCGAACTGCTTCGTCAGCTCGCGGCAGACCGCAACGGGCCGGTCGGGCTGGACGGCCGCAAGCGACCGCAGGCTGGCCGGGAGGCGCCGCGGCGACTCGAATGCCACCGCAGGCCACGACCAGCCGCGCAGCTCGTCCCACAGCCTGCCGAGCGCCGACTCTCCACGCGGGAGGTAGCCGAGAAACTGGTACCGCGGCGCGTCGAAGCCACTGGCCACCAGAGCGGTCTCCACCGCCGACGCCCCGGGAAGAACGGTGACCGGAACGCCGGCCTCGATCGCCGCCGCGATCAGCCGGGCGCCGGGGTCGCTGACACCAGGCAGTCCGGCGTCCGTGACGAGCGCGATCCGGGCTCCTGCGGCGAGCTTCGGCAACACCTCGGCGCAGCGGGCGGCCTCGTTGTGCTCGTGGTAGCTGAGCAGCCGCGCCGAGACGCCGTGCCGGTCGAGCAGGATCCGAGTCCGGCGCGTGTCCTCGGCAAGCACCAGGTCGGCTTCCGCCAACTCGCGCAGCACGCGGAGCGTGACGTCCTCGAGGTTGCCGATCGGCGTCGCGCAGATCGCGAGCGGCACAGGCGCTCAGTCCATCTCTTGTGACAGCGCCGACCGTAAGCCGTCGCGATCGTAGTCGTCGGCTACCCCCTCGGCGCTCAGGCCGAGCAGGAGCGATCCGCCGACGGGGGGAATCTCGGGCACCGCGAATTCGACTTCGGGCGCGAACTCACGAACGGCGGCCTCGAAGGGGTCTCGCAGTCGCTCGCCGTAGGAGAAGACACCGCCGACGAGCGCAACCGTGAACCGTCCTTCGAGACCCAGCCTTTCAACAGGAGCGCGGACCTGCGTCGCGAGGTCGTTTGCCGCAGTCTCGAAGAGCCCAGAGGCGAGCTGATCGCCCGCCGCCGCCGCCTTCTCCACCTCCTCCGTGAACGCGGCGATCTCGCTCTTGGTCAGCGGCTTGCCGTACATCAGCGCCTGTAGGTCCTCGATCGCCTCGAGCTCGTAGAACGCGACAGCCGCATCCAGGAGCTCGGTCTCGGGGCCTGAGCCATCGCGGTACCTGAGCGCCGCCTTCATCCCGTGGAGGCCCAGCCAGTATCCCGATCCCTCGTCGCCGAGGACATGACCCCACCCGCCCGTCCTCCAGCTCTCGCCCGCCGCGTTCACGCCGAACACGTGGCTGCCCGTCCCGGAGATCACCGCAACTCCCGGTGCGAGCCACGTTCCGGACGCCCAGGCAGCGATCACGTCGTTGACGAAGTAGCACGCCCCGAGGGCGAACTCCGCCTGAACGAGCCGGGCAACCTCGTCCGACGGGGTTCCGGCGACGCCGACCACCGCCGATCCGACGTCCGCGGCCTCGACATGCGCCTCTCCGAGCGCCTCCTTCACGGCATCGCGAAGCGCCGAGGCAGCCGCGGAGACGCCGACGGCATCGACGTTCGATGGGCCCCCGTGCCCGAAATGCATGTCGAAGGTGTCGAGCGAGAGCACCGCTGCGACCGTCTTCGTCGCGCCACCGTCGATCCCGGCGACGTATCGCCGGCCGGTCGCCCGGGATCCGTCCAGGAGCGCACTCGGAATCGTCATCAGGCTCGGGTACATGGGCCGGCCGATCCTACCGTCGTCGGTTCGGCGGGCCGGCGAACGGGCGGCGGCTACCATGGATCGCCGGATGGCCTCGGAAGAGAAGCCCTACCGGCTCTACCGGGGCGGCCGAGTCAGGGGCAAGGTTCCAAGCCTCGAGCCGAAACGGACCGGTCCGAAACGGCCCCGCATCCGCCTCAAGCCCGACCGGCGCTGGTGGAGGCTCGTGCCGGCGATCCTGGCGCTGTTCCTGATCCTCGTGATCGTGTGGGCGCTCGCGAGCTACTTCCAGTTCCGCGACGGCGTATCGGCGGCGAACAAGCGCCTCGACGCCCGCGTTCGGCAGACACTCGACGAGCAGCACGGCGACGCGACCGACATCCTCCTACTTGGGACCGATCATGCGCAGCTCAGCGGACGGGAAACCGCGAACCGCAGCGACTCGATCACGCTCGTGCGCGTGGACACCGACAAGCATCGGATCGCGTACCTCTCGATCCCGCGCGACCTGATCGTCGATATCCCCGGCTACGGCACGTCGAAGATCAACGCCGCCATGCAGCTCGGCGGACCGCGGCTGGCGGTGCGGACCGTCGCCAGGCTGACGGGGCTGCCCGTCAACCACGTTGCGATCGTCGATTTTGGCCAGTTCGAGAAGCTGATCGACAAGATCGGCGGGATCGACGTCGATGTCCCGAAGCCGATCATCTCCAAGTTCGACTGTCCGTATCCGACGGAGGGGCGGTGCGCGAGGTGGGACGGGTGGCGCTTCGCAAAGGGGAAGCAGCACATGGACGGCCACCGGGCGCTGATCTACTCGCGCGTTCGGAAGAACAAGCTCGACCCGTCGGACACCGACTTTGCCCGGGCGGAGCGGAACCAGCAGGTTCTCCAGGCGGTCGCGTCCAAGCTGACGAGCTTCGGCACGCTCGTCAAGCTCCCGTTCATCGGAAGCGACCTCCTCGCCCCGCTGACGAGCGACCTGTCGACCAAGACGTTTCTCTCCCTCGGCTGGTCGAAGTTCCGCGCGGCCGGCGGTTCCACCCTTCACTGCCGCCTGGGCGGTGAGCCGAACGGCGGCGAGATCCGCTCAGTGCCCGAGAACCTCAGCGTGATCCAGGAGTTCGTCGGGCAGTCGGCGCCGCAGCCGCCGGTGCCCGGATCGGGCCCATACGGGCCCGGCTGCGTGACCGGGAACCAGACGTTGGGCGTGCGGTAGCGGGCGACGATCGAACCGGCGTCGGCGCGGGCACGGGGCGAGGCGATCGAGCCCGGTGGGCGCCGTTCCACACCCCCACCCGGGGTGGGGGAAGAACCCCTTTCCCTGCGTGAGAGCCTACCGGCGCAGAGGTGACGCGTCCGTGACCGGATTGGGGCGGAACTGAAACTTCGCGGGCAGGGGCTGCCCGCCGTCTTAACTCTCGCTCGCCGCCGCCTTCTTCTCGGGCTTGTCGGCCTTGTCCGGCTTCTTCTCGTCCTTCTTCGGCGCCCCGTCGCCTTCGGCGCCCGCCTCGCGCTTGCGCGAGCCGCGGCCGTAGTCGGTGGAGTAGAAGCCGGACCCTTTGAAGTGGATCGGGACGGGGTGCAAGACCTTCGTCAGCGGCCCGGCGCCGCACACTTCGCAGACCTCTGGATCGGGGTCGGAAATCCGGTGGAACACCTCGAACAGATGCCCATTCGGACAGCGAAATTCGTAGATCGGCACGGCCGATCAAGGCTAGCAGGGCAATCCGAAGCCCTTGTCGCGCGCGTATGGTTTCGGCCGTTCCGATGAACGAGACCGCGACCACGATCGACGCCGCGGCACCCGCCCTTCCCCGGCTACGCCGGGCGGCCGGCGAGCTCGACCGGCGGCTGTTCGTCGCGGGCGTCGCGGTCTGCACGGGCGCGGTCGCCGCCTTCCTGCTCGTCCAGCTCTCCGGATGGCCGCCGCACGAGGATGAGGCGTTGCCGCTGTTCATCGGTCGCCGGCCGCTCGGAAGCGCGTTCGACATCGTCCTCGGCGAGCGCGGCGGCGCGCCGCTCCACTTCCTGATCGCTTGGATCGTGGCCCACCTTGGCGGCGGGCTGCACACCATGCGGCTCGTCTCCGCCCTCTTCGCGATTGCGACCGTGCCGGCGATCGCCGCCCTGGGCAATCGTCTGGTCGGTCGGGGGACGGCCCTCGCCGCCGCCGCGCTCGCGGCGGCGAGCTGGATCCTGCTCTTCCACGGCGTGTACGCACGCATGTACAGCCTGTTCCTCTTTCTCTCGACGCTCTCGTACCTCGCATTGCTCCGGGCGGCCGACCGAGGCGGCGCCCGCGCCTGGATCCTGTGGGCGGCCGTGATGCTGCTGACGATCGGCTCACACCAGTACGGCGCGCTCGTCCTCGGCTCCCAGGGCGCATACGTCGTCCTGACGCGGAGCCGCCTGCGGCAGGCGGTGCCCGTGTTCGGAGCGGTGCTCCTCCTCGCGATTCCGTTGTGGCGGAGCAGCCTCGTGCTCGCGAATCGGCTCGACGTCGGCGTCGGCGGCGGCGGCGGCGGGAAGCTGCGCACGCCGCACGAGGTGTTCGCCTACCTCTGGCACGTCGCCGGCGACATCACGACCGGCTACACGGGAGTCCTCGTGGTCGTCCTCCTCTTCGGGCTCCTAGGGCTGGCCTGGCAGGCACGCGCACGGCCCCGGAGCGCCCTGCTAACCGCGTGCGTGCTGCTCACGCCGACGCTCTTCTTCCTCGTCGGCCGATTCGGCGGGAACTCGGCGCCCGAATCTCGCCACCTGATTTTCGCGCTGCCGTTCCTCGCGCTCGCAACCGCGAGCGGCATCGTCACCGCTTCGCGTGCCGCAGGCCGCTTCGGTCCCCTTCTGGCCGCGTTGGTCGTACTCGCAATCGTCCCATCGGAAGTCGCCTGGGCGTGGCACAAGACCCCCGCGCTGTTCGAGCGCGAGAACCCGGTTCGGGTGGACGCCCGCCGCGCTGCGGCCGAGTGGCTCGGCGCAACGTCGCGGCCGGACGACATCCTCTTCGCCTACGAGCCCGTGTACCTGGCAGCGTGGGAGCACCACCGCTCGTCGGTTTCGCGCACGGTCCTCCCGCGCGCAGACCCGAAGCTCGTGGTGAAGGAGCTCGACGATGCGCAGAAGCCGCTCGGACGGGGCGTCTGGGCGTTCGATGCCGGCGACAACAACAACTACGTGAAACGGACTCGGATCGACCTCCGGCTGCCGTTTCCGCGCAGCGAGTTCGAGGCGCGCGCCTTCGGCCCGTTTTTGATCATCCGCACGCGCGGGCCGACCGGAACGATCGCGCGTTATCTCGACCACGCCCGGAAGGCGGAGCTGATCGGCAAGTCATTGGGGATGGGCGACGCCGACATCAACTACGACACGATCCATCGGGCTCAGGTACGGCTGCTCGTCCGCTCCCGCTCCAGGGTCTCCTCGTAACAGGGTGCCTCCTCGAAGGCGGCCAGGCCCGCGGGCGTCCGGCGTCGTGCTGGCCGGCGGCGCCGAACGGCCGCCAGCACCGCCGACGCGCCCACCAGGCCGCCGATCAGGAACGTGCGAATCCGGCTTCGGCGCAGGCCGTCGTCCACGACGCGATCGTACCGCGTCGGTCCGCAACGCGGCCGGGCAGAGCCCGGCCGCGTGCTCAGATCGAGTCTACGCCGCGAGCTCCTCGACGCGGGAGGCCGCGCGGACGAGCGCGCTGCCCTCGAAGAGGAACGGCACTGCGTTCGGGATGTCGTGGAACGGCGGCCCGTCCAGCTGGTCCCCGCCGGCTGCCGCGTTCAGCGCGTACCGAATCGGGATCTCGTGACAGACGACCAGGACCCGCTGCGCCTCGCCTCGTCCAAGGCGCCGGAACGCCTCTGCGTACCGCAGGGCGGCATCGTCGAGGCTTTCACCACCCGGAAACGGCTGCTTGCGACCCACCTTGCGTTTCGCCGCGCGGTAACGCGCCAACGAGAGGCCCTCGAGCTCGCCGATCTTGAGATCGTCGAGCATCGGCTCGACCTCGATGCGCACGTTTCGTCCGTCGAGTGCGAGCTCTGCCGTTTCGCGTGTCCGCCCGAAGCGGGTGTGCACGCAGAGGTCCAGCTCGACGTGGGCGAGCTGGGCACCGAGCAACCTCGCCTCGTCGCGACCGTGGTCGGACAGCGGCGCGGACACGGTCGGGTCGCCGTTCACACGACCCTCCAGGTTCAGCACCGACTCGGCGTGCCGCGCGAGGAAGAAGATCAAGGAGACAGCTGCTCGAGCATGTCGTCGATCTCGATCAGCTCGAACGTCTGCAACTTCGCGCTCCCGCGGGCACCGAGCGCGACGGAGACCTTGGCGACGGTCGCCGCGTCCGGGGCCTCGACGATGTTCAGGAAGTCGTACGCGCCGATCATCGCCCACTGGTGCAGGACCTTCGCGCCGAACTCCTCGACGTCGCGGTTGACCTCCTTCAGGCGGTCCGGGTTCGCCTGGAGGGTCTGCACCCCTTTTGCCGTCAGCGTCGTCAGCATCACGTACTTCGGCATCACGCCTCCTGGGTCGGGGCCTCGAGCTTACTTCTCCTCGCCCGGAGGCGCGCGGCCTGGTCGAGGTAGAGAATCGCTGAGCCGACGAACAGCATCGGCGACAGGACGAGGTCGGCGAGCAACGCGGCTGCACGCTCGGTCGACTCCCCGCCGCTCCGCAACAGGAACGCCAGCATCAGGCGGACGACGTAGAAGACGATCACCAGCGTCGCGAGGCCGCCGGCGGCATGGATGTAGTCGACCCGCGCGAGTTGCGCCGACCGGCGGAAGCTCGTGCCGAACCGCGTTCGCTCGACGAGCGCGGCCGGCACCACCCAGCCGAAGAAGGCCAGGTACGCGATGGCGGGTAGCACGAGCAGCTGCGCCAGCAGCGGCACCGGGATGAAGACGAGGACGCCCAGGGCATAGGCGGTCGCCAACGCGCGCCGCTGCGGACGCGTGCGCGTGACAAGGACGATCGCGACGATGTACGACCCCGTGAGCAGCAGCGCGCCGAGCAGAATCGTCTTCTCGACTCCGCCGCCGAGGATCGAGTGCGCGGTCTCGAGGCCTTTCGGCGGCGGATGGCCGACCGGCTCGGTCCGGCGGTGACCGAACGCCACCGTCAGCTGCGTGAGGGCGGCGACGGAGAGCCCAAGCGGAATCGTCTGGAAGAAGTGGTGCTGGTAGAAGCGGATCGTCTCGGCGACGAGCTGCCCGACCGACCGCTCCTCCGGCGGGAGCGGCGGGGGCAGCGGCTCCTGCCGGCGCGGAGGCCGGCGCCTGCTGGCGGCGCGGGCCACTAGAAGCGCCGCCTGGTCACGAAGAAGTGGCCGAGGTAGACGAGGATCGACGGCCAGAAGAGGAATACGGCCACTCCCCAGGCGGTCGCGTGACGGCTCCTATGCCTGCTCGCGTGCCAGTACGTCCACATCGAGAGCACGGCCGACACGACGAGCAGCAGCAGGACCTGGCCGAACGACGGCCGCGAGACGAGCGCCGCGAGAGGCACCGCGCGAGCCTAGCGTGCAATCATCGGCCGGATGGGGTACCGCGTCGTCCACGCCCGGGACCTCTCGTGGGAGAAGCGCGCGCCGCCCGAGGGACGCGAGCACGATCCCGCGCGCCTCGCCGCCGACCTCACGATGTCGGCCCAGCTGAGCCGTTCACGCGCCCGCCTGTGGCGCTACCCGCCGGGCAGCCGCGGCCGTCGCCACGCGGACAAGGCGCAGGAGGAGGTCTTCGTCGTGCTCGAGGGAACGTTGACCATGCACCTCGGCGAGCCGGCCGAACGGGTCGAGCTCGAGCCGCAGAGCGTGGCCGTGATCGAGCCGGGCACACCGCTCCAGCTTCGGAACGACTGTGACGACGACGTCGTGGTCTTCATCTACGGCGCCCCGCCTGAGCAGGCGGGCGCCGACTTCTTCCCCGACGCCGCTCCCTAGGCGACGGCCGCGACATGCGCGGCCTTTTCGAAGACCAGCTCGCCGTCGCGCGCGTCGACGCGGACAGTGTCGCCCTCGCCGAAGTCGCCCTCGAGAAGCCGGAGTGCGAGCGGGTTCTCGACCATTCGCTGGAGCGCGCGCTTCAGCGGCCTCGCGCCGTAGGTCGGATCCCAACCGGCCTCGGCGATCAGCTCCTTCGCCTCGTCTGTCAGCTCGAGCGAAAGGCCGCGGTCGGACAGCCGTTCGCGGAGCCGCGTGAGCTGGAGCTCGACGATGTCGGCGATCTGGTCGCGGGTGAGCGGGTGGAAGACGACCACCTCGTCGACGCGGTTGAGGAACTCCGGACGGAAGAACTCCCGCAACGCCTCCTCCGAGCGGATGTTCGAGGTCATCACGATCACGGTGTTGCGGAAGTCGACGGTGCGGCCCTGGCCGTCGGTCAGCCGACCGTCGTCCAGGATCTGGAGCAGGACGTCGAAGACCTCCGCGTGCGCCTTCTCGATCTCGTCGAGGAGCACGACCGAGTACGGCCGCCGGCGCACAGCCTCGGTGAGCTGCCCGCCTTCCTCGTAGCCGACGTAACCCGGCGGCGCGCCGACCAGCCGCGCGCTGGTATGCCGCTCCTGGTACTCGGACATATCCAGCCGAACCATCGCGCGCTCGTCGTCGAACATGAACTCGGCGAGCGCCCGGGCGAGCTCGGTCTTCCCCACCCCGGTCGGGCCGAGAAAGATGAACGAGCCGATCGGCCGGTTCGGGTCCTGGAGGCCGGTGCGGGCGCGGCGCAGCGCATTCGCGACCGCCTCGACGGCCTCGTCCTGGCCGACGACGCGCTCGTGCAGCCGCTCCTCCATGTGGATCAGCTTCTCGGTCTCGCCCTCGAGCAGCCGCTCGACCGGCACGCCCGTCCAGCGGGCGACGACGGCGGCGACGTCGTCCTCGTCGACCTCCTCCTTCACCATCGGCTCGCCGTCAGGCGCCTGGCGCTCCTCGAGCTCCTGCTCGAGCGCGGGGAGCTCGCCGTAGCGGATCTCCGCCACCCGCTGGAGTTCGCCGACGCGCTCGGCCCGCTCGGCCTCCATGTTCAGCTCGTCGATCCGGCGCTTGATCTCGGCGATCCGCTGGAGCCCCTCCTTCTCCTTCGACCAGCGGGCCGCGAGCTCGTCCCGGCGCGCCTTCGCCTCGGCCAGCTCGCGCTCGACCGGCTCGCGCACCTCCGTCGACTCCTTGCCCATCGCCGCGAGCTCGATCTCGAGCTGGCGGACGCGCCGATCCGCCTCGTCGAGCTCGATCGGCGACGAGTCGATCTCCATCCGCAGCCGCGACGCGGCCTCGTCGATCAGGTCGATCGCCTTGTCGGGCAGCTGGCGATCGGAGATGTAGCGGTCGGAGAGGACCGCGGCGGCGACGAGCGCTGCATCCCGGATCGCGACGCCGTGGTGGGCCTCGTAGCGCTCCTTCAGGCCGCGCAGG
Organism: Actinomycetota bacterium; assembly: GCA_046723985.1. Classification (GTDB taxonomy): domain Bacteria; phylum Actinomycetota; class Thermoleophilia; order Gaiellales; family Gaiellaceae; genus DATBLE01. Next base: position 11,256 of record JBKOVQ010000165.1, read on the forward strand.
ATCGCGATCGTGTCCGACACGGACGGCTCGCCGACGAACACCGGCTGGAAGCGCCGCTCCAGGGCCGCGTCCTTCTCGATGTGCTGGCGGTACTCGTCGAGCGTGGTCGCGCCGATACAGCGGAGCTCGCCGCGTGCGAGCATCGGCTTGAGCATGTTCGCCGCGTCGACGGCACCCTCGGCCGCCCCGGCGCCGACGATCGTGTGCAGCTCGTCGATGAAGAGGACGATCTCGCCGGCGGCAGACTGGATCTCGGTTAGGACTGCCTTCAGGCGCTCTTCGAACTCGCCGCGGTACTTCGAGCCCGCAAGCAGTGATCCGATGTCGAGTGCCCAGACTCGCTTGCCCTTGAGCCCCTCGGGAACGTCGCCGGCGACGATGCGCTGCGCGAGCCCTTCGACGATCGCGGTCTTGCCCACGCCGGGGTCGCCGATCAAGACGGGGTTGTTCTTCGTCCGCCGTGAGAGCACCTGGATCACGCGGCGGATCTCCTCGTCGCGGCCGATCACTGGGTCGAGCGTGCCGCTCTCCGCCAGCGCCGTCAGGTCGCGGCCGAACTTCTCGAGCGCCTGGTACGTCCCCTCCGGATCCTGTGACGTGACCCGCTGGCCGCCGCGCACCTCGTTGATCTTCGCGAGCAGCTCGTCGCGCGGGACGATGTCGAGCGCGAGCAGCAGATGCTCGGTCGAGACGTACTCGTCCTCGAGCTTCTGCGCCTCGTCGAACGCGCGGTCGAGCATCTTCGAGAACGCGGCGGACGCGCCCGGCTGCTGGGCCATCCCTTGCGTCCGAAGTCGCTGCTCGAGCTTCGCCTCCGTCTCGGCGCGCAGAGCGTCGGGGTTCGGCACCAGGGCGCGCGGCAGCTCCTGGTCGAGGAGGGCAAGCAGCAGGTGCTCGGGGTAGAGCTCCGGGTTGCCGAGGCGGCGCGCACGCTCTTGCGCGGCAGCAACCGCCTCCTGCGACTTGATCGTCAGCCTGTTGAAATCCATCAGCCCTCTCTCCTTGCGGGAAACGGCGGCTTCTGGCGGTAGAGCACGAGGTCGCGGCGGTACTGGCGATGCACTTGCTCGATCGCCTCACGCATTTTCGCTTCGAGCCGGTCGAAACGTGCGCGCATCTGGGCGAGCTCGTCCTCGAGCGCGATCACGCGCGCGACGCCGGCGAGGTTCAGGCCGAGTTCCGTGGTCAGCCGCTGGATCAGCCGCAGCCGGTCGAGATCGTGCTCCGAATAGAGGCGCGTGCCGCCGGGCGTCCGGCCCGGCCGGACGAGCCCCTTGGACTCGTAGATCCGTAGCGTCTGCGGGTGCATGCCGACGAGCTCGGCGGCGACCGAGATCATGTAGCGCGGGCGCTCGTACTCGACGGTGGTCATCTGCTCACCTGCTTGAGCTCCTCGAGCAGCTCGCGCTCTCGCTTGGACAGCTTCTTCGGCACCTCGATGCGCAAGCGCGCGAGGACGTCGCCGCGGCCGGAGCCCTTCAGCTTGGGCGCACCCTTGCCCTTGACCCGCAGGAGCTTGCCGTCCTGCGAGCCGGCGGGCACCTTGACCGAGACCGGGCCGTCGGGCGTCGGCACCGACGCCTTCGTCCCGAGCGCGGCATCCGCGAACGAGACCGGCACGTCGACGACGAGGTCGTCGCCTCGGCGCGTGAAGGACTTCGACGGTTCCACGCGCGTGACGACGTAGAGGTCGCCGGCCGGCGCGCCGCCCCACCCCGCCTCGCCCTTGCCCTTCAGGCGGATCCGCGAGCCGTCCTTGACCCCGGCCGGAATCTTCACGGTGTAGCGCTTCGTCCGGCGCTCGCGGCCCGTGCCGCGGCAGGTCGGGCAGGGATCCTCGATCACGGTGCCGTTGCCGCGGCAGCGCGGACACGGCTGCGAGAGCGAGAAGAAGCCCTGGCTCTCGGCGATCATGCCTCGACCGCCGCACTGCGGACAGATGATCGGAGCGGTCCCGGGCTTCGCACCGGAGCCGTGACAGGTGTGGCAGGCGACCTCGAGGGTGACCGGAATCTTCGTCTCGACGCCCTGCAAGGCGTCTTCGAACGAGAGCGTGACTTGCACCTCGACGTCGTTCCCGCGCTGCCCGCGCGGCTCGGCGCGGGCACCGCGCATCCCGCCGCCGAACATCCCACCGAGGATGTCGCCCAGGTCGCCGAGGTTCCCGAAATCGAAACTTTCGGACGCGTTCCAGGTGAAGCCGCCGCCCGGAGCAGTCCGGCCGTTCACGGAGCCGAAGGTGTCGTACTGCTGCCGCTTCTCCGGGTCCGAGAGCACGTCGTACGCGTTCTGGACCTCCTTGAAGCGCTCCTCGGCGTCCCTGTCCCCCGGATTCGCGTCCGGGTGGTGCTGGCGTGCGAGCTTGCGGTAGGCCTTCTTGATCTCGTCGGCCGAGGCGTTCTTCGCGACGCCCAGGACCTCGTACGGCGAGCGGCTCACTCGGCGACCACCACCCGGGCGGGCCGCAGGACGCGGTCGCCGAGGCGGTAGCCCTTCTGGAGCACCTGCACCACCGACCCCGGCTCGGCATCCTCCGCCGGCTGCGTCAGCAGGGCCTCGTGGACGTGCGGGTCGAACGCGCCGTCGGTCTCGATCTCGGCGAGTCCCGTGCGGACCAGCACGTCCGCGAGAGCGCGGTGCACGAGCCGTACGCCCTCCTCCAGCTTCGCTTCCTCATGCTCCTCGGCGGCGACGAGCGCCCGCTCGAGGTCGTCGAGAACCGGCAGGAGCTCCTTGACCAGCGACTCGCTTGCGCGGGCGGATTGGGCGGCGCTTTCGCGCGCCGTCCGCTTGCGGAAGTTGTCGAACTCCGCCTTCAGGCGCTGGAGCGAGTCGAGGTACTCGTCACGCTCGCGCTCGAGCTCCGCGATGCGGTCGTCCTCAGGGACAGACCCCCTCCCAGGAACGCCGCCGGCTTCGCCGGCGACGTTTCCAGCCTCGGGGTCCGTCCCTTCCTTGCGCTTGAGCTCCCGCTCGGTCACGAGGTCGGAGCCTCCTCGTCAACGACCTCGGCGTCCTCGATCACCTCGTCGTCCGAGGGCTCGGCACCGTTGCCGCCGCTCTGGCCCGCCGACTGGGCCGTGGTCGCCTGTGCGTACACGGCCTCGGCGAGCTTGTGCGATGCCTCCTGGAGCGCCTCGGTCTTCGCCCGGATCTCGGCGACGTCGTCGCCGTCCAACGCCGTGCGGAGCTCCATGATCCGGCCCTCGATCGTCGAGGCGTCAGCGTCCCCGAGCGTGTCGCGGTGCTCCTTGAGGCTCTTTTCGGTCGCGTAAGCGAGCGCCTCGGCGTTGTTCTTCGCATCGGCCAGCTCGCGCAGCCGGTGCGCCTCGTCGGCATGCGCCTCGGCGTCCTTGATCATCTGCTCGACCTCCTCCGGCTTCAGGCCGGAGCCGCCCTCGATCTTGATCTGCTGCTCGTTGGCCGTCCCGAGGTCCTTCGCCGAGACGTGGATGATCCCGTTCGCGTCGATGTCGAACGCGAC
>JBKOVQ010000083.1:0-3759 GCA_046723985.1 Actinomycetota bacterium
GTCGCCTACTCCACACCGCGTGAGGCCTACGCGAAGCTGATTCCGATGTTCCAGGCAACGCCGGCCGGCGACGGCGTCAGCTTCACGCAGTCGTACGGTGCATCGGGTGACCAGGCGCGTGCCGTACAGGCCGGACTGAAAGCCGACATCGTCGCCCTCTCGCTTGCCCCCGACGTCGACCAGCTCGTAAAGGCGGGCCTCGTCGATGCCAGGTGGAATCGGCAGTCCGACCGTGGGATGGTCACGGACTCGGTCGTCGTGTTCGCGGTTCGGGACGGGAACCCGAAGAAGATCAAGTCGTGGGACGACCTGCTCGAGCGCGGCGTCCAGGTGATCACGCCGAACCCCTTCACCTCAGGTGGCGCACGCTGGAACGTGATGGCCGCCTACGGAGCGTGGCTCAAGCTCGGCAAGACGAAGGCGCAGGCGCGCGCAAAGCTGCTCCAGCTGTTCCAGCACGTCGCCGTGCAGGACAAGAGCGCCCGTGACTCGCTGAATACGTTCCTCTCCGGCAAGGGTGACGTCCTCCTCACCTACGAGAACGAGGCGATCGCCGCCCGGCTGGCCGGCCAGAAGGTGCAGTACGTCATTCCGCGTTCGACGATCCTGATCGAGAACCCGATCGCGGTGACCAAGACCAGCGACAACAAGGACAAGGCGAACGCGTTCGTCCGGTTCCTGAAGACGCCCGCCGCACAGCAGGTGTTCGCCGACCGCGGCTACCGGCCGATCGTGAAGAGCGTGCTCGAGGCCAACCGCAAGAAGTTCCCGGTGCGTCCTGGCCAGTTCACGATCGACCAGCTCGGGCTCGGTGGCTGGACGAAGGTGCAGAAGGACTTCTTCGATCCGGACAAGAGCGTAATGGCGGCCATCGAGAAGACGGTGGGCGGGGCGACTGGCTAGCATCGACACCGCGGTCGCGCGTCCGTCGCGCATTCGCCTGGGGGATAGCGCCGGCACGGCGCTGTCCCTCGGCCTTGTGACGACCTTCCTCACGGTCGTCGTGGTGCTGCCGCTTGCCGCCCTGACCTGGGAGTCGACGAAGGACGGCGCAGGCGGGTTCTGGGACTCGATCTCCAGCCCGGAGGCGGTCGCTGCCCTGAAGCTGACGATCGGCGCCTCCCTCGTCGTCTCCCTGATCAACTCCGTGCTCGGGACGGTGACTGCCTGGGTGCTCGTCCGGGACGACTTCCGCGGCAAGTCGCTCGTGAACGCGATCATCGACCTCCCTTTCGCCCTGCCGACAATCGTCGCGGGGCTCGTCCTGCTCGCGCTCTACGGGCCGCGCTCGCCGATCGGCATCGACGTGGCGTACACCCGCACAGCCATCGTGCTCGCGCTGATGTTCGTGACGCTGCCGTTCGTCGTCCGCACGGTCCAGCCGGTCCTGCAGGAGCTCGACCACGAGATGGAAGAGGCAGCGCGCTCACTCGGCGCGTCCGAGAGGGCCACGTTCCGCCGCATCGTCCTCCCGAACATCCTCCCGGGAATTCTCTCCGGAGTCGCAATGGCGTTCGCGAAGGCGGTTGGCGAGTTTGGATCGCTCGTGATCATCACCGGGAACCTCCCCTACAAGACGGAGGTCTCGTCGGTGTACGTGTTCGGCCGTATCGAGAGCGGCGACGCGAGCGGAGCCGCAGCGGCGGCAGTCGTCCTGCTGACGCTGTCGTTCGTCGTTCTCCTCGGGATCGGCGCCTTCCGCCACTTCGCGACGAGGCACGACCATGCGTAAGCTCGGGCTCCGTTTCGTCGCGATCGGCTACCTGACCGTGATCTTGGTCGCCCCGCTCGCCTTCGTCTTCTATCGGACCATCGAGCATGGGTTCGACGCTGCATACCACGCGCTCACGGCGCCGGACACGATCCACGCCTTCAAGCTGACGCTGATCATCACGGCGATCGCGGTACCGATCAACACCGTGTTCGGGATCGTGTGCGGTCTCGCGATCGTCCGCCGCTCGTTCCCGGGCAAAGGCCTGCTGAACGCCTTCATCGACCTGCCGCTGGCCCTGTCCCCGGTCGTCGTCGGCCTCGCGTTGTTCCTGCTCTACGGCCGTGAAGGCTGGTTCGGCGGGTGGCTGACCAGGCATGACGTCCAGGTGCTCTTCGCGTTGCCCGCAATGGTGCTGGCGACGATCTTCGTGTCGCTGCCGTTCGTCGCCCGCGAGGTCATCCCGACCCTGCGTGAGGTCGGAGACGACCAAGAGCAAGCCGCACGCACGCTGGGCGCGTCGGGGTGGCAGACCTTCTGGCGGATCACGCTTCCGTCGATTCGGTGGGCGGTGATCTACGGCGTGATCCTGACAACGGCCCGCTGCCTGGGCGAGTACGGCGCCGTTGCGGTCGTTTCGGGGCGCCTTCAGGGTCAGACCGAGACTGCCACGCTCCGGGTCCAGGAACGATACGAGAGCTTCGACCTGGCCGGTGCATACGCGATCTCGCTCGTGCTCGCAACGATCGCCGTGGTCGTGCTCGTGGCCATGACCCTCGTCCGTCCGAGAGAGGAAGCTAGCTGAAATGTCGATCACGATCGGCAACGTGTCGAAGCGGTTCGGCGACTTCGTTGCCCTGGATGACGTGTCGCTCGAGGTGCCGACCGGCTCGCTCGTGGCGCTGCTCGGGCCGAGCGGCAGCGGCAAGTCGACGTTGTTGCGGATCGTCGCCGGCCTCGAGCAGGCCGACAGCGGAACGATCCACATCGCGGATGAGGACGTGACCGCGAGTTCGCCTCAGGACCGGGGGATCGGCTTCGTCTTCCAGCACTACGCCGCGTTCAAGCACATGACCGTTTTCGAGAACGTCGCGTTCGGACTGAAGATCCGCCATCGCCCGAAGGAAGAGATCCGGGCCCGCGTCCACGATCTGCTCGACCTGGTCCAGCTCGAGGGAATGGCGAAGCGGTATCCGTCGCAGCTCTCGGGCGGGCAGCGGCAGCGCATGGGCCTGGCACGCGCACTCGCGGTCGATCCGAAGGTGCTGCTGCTCGACGAGCCGTTCGGCGCGCTCGACGCCCGCGTCCGCAAGGAGCTGCGGATCTGGCTCCGACGTCTCCATGACGAGACGCACACCACGACGGTGATCGTCACCCACGACCAGGAAGAGGCGATGGAAGTCGCCGAGACCGTCGCGGTGATGAACCACGGGCGGATCGAGCAGGTCGCAGGCCCGGTCGAGCTCTACGAGCGGCCGACGAACCAGTTCGTGATGGAGTTCGTGGGCAGCGTCAACCGCGTCGGCGACGCATTCGTGCGGCCGCACGACCTCGAAGTGAGTCTCGAGCCGAACGGAACGACGAAGGAGGCGATGATCGTCCGCCTCGTCCAACTCGGGTTCGAGGCCCGGCTCGAGCTCGTCGGCGAGGACGGCGAGAGGCTCGCCGCCCAGCTCACCCGCGACCAGGTCGAGGCGATGGAGCTCACGCCCGGTCAGATCGTTTACATCCGGCCGACGCGACAGACGACCTTTGGCCACTAGGCACAAGGAGGGCACCGGATCGCCCACCGGGTGACCCGCTTGCCCAGCGTTAGGACTCTGTAAGCGAACAGGAGTCGGGAGCGGCGCGATGGGGACTGCCTCCGTGAAGGAAGGAGGTACCCGATGAGACCGCAGCTCCGGAACATCTCGATCCTGCTCGTGGCCTTCGTCGGGGCCGGCCTCCTGGCGGCCTCGGCGCGGGTTGCTGCTCCGAGCAATACGTCCCCGCCGACAATCACGGGGACGCTGGAGCAGGGCAGGACGCACGTACGGCGTTCGCGCGAC
>JBKOVQ010000192.1:0-3922 GCA_046723985.1 Actinomycetota bacterium
GCCACGTAGTACGGCCCGAACGACGCGAAGGTGTTGATCCCGTCCGCGTTGATCGGCGTCCCCTTCGGAATCGCGCAGAAGGCGTCCATCGCCATCTTCGCCAGGAACGAACCGTCGGCCTTCTGCAGCTTGAACGTCAGCTTCTGACCCTTGGCGATCACGCCGCCGGCGGTCGCGGCCTTGCCGTCGGCGACGGCCTGGGCGCCGTCGATCCCGCTGGCACGCGTGATGAAGGGAACGAACGGCGACTGCGTCTTCGGGTTGAGGTCGCGATTGAACGCAGCAGCGAAGGTCGCCGCGGTCCGCGTCTCGCCGGTGTTCGACTTGATCCCGGTCTTGATCGTGAAGACGTAGGTCTTTCCGTCCTTCGAGACGGTTGGAAAGCCGACTGCTGCGTCAGGGGTAACTTTGCTCCCGACCGGGGCCGGCTTGTCCGGGTAGTACAAGAGCTTCCTGCAGGCCGCATCCAGGACCTGCCACGAGAGCGTGCCGTACGCGAGGGCCGGATCGATGTAGTCGACATCGCTCCCCGACATGTTGATGTTCATCGTCCCGCCCTTCTTCTGCCCGGAGGCGGAAGGCCGGTTCGACTTGCTCGACGCCGGGCCGGCGAAGGCAGCCGCGACCAGCATCGCGGCCCCGAGCGCGGCCATTACGCCGGAAAGCCAGATTCTCTTCTGCATCGATCTCCTTTCGATGACGCACGGGCCCGGCCCTCCGCCGGGCGCCGTTTGGACGCATCCTCGACCCGTTAGACGAGCCGCGCGGAGTTTAGTTGGCGTGCGTCGAAACTGTGACGGCGGCTACGCTTCGGTCGGACCGAACGCGGCGTTCGAGTTGACGGCGGCGGTCGCGAGTGCGGCCGGCACCAGAGCAGCGACCGCCGCGAGGTGCACGACGGCACGCCTTCGCCGGAACCGGCCCTACGCGGTCGACCGTGGGTCGAACGCGTCGCGGAGGCCGTCGCCGAGCAGGTTGAACGCGAGCGTGGCGAGCAGCACCGCGATCCCGGGCCAGACCATCAGCCAGGGCTGCGTCAGGTAGTAGTCGGGCGCCGTGGCGAGCAGGTTGCCCCAGCTCGGTGTGGGCGCCTTGATCCCGAGGCCGAGGAACGAGAGACCGGCTTCGAGCAGGATGTTCGTCGCGACAATCAGGGTCGCGTAGACGATGATCGGTGCCACCAGGTGCGGGAGGATGTGCGAGCGGATGATCTTCCAGTCGTTCTGGCCGATCATCCGGGCGGCCTCGACGAACTCCTTCTCGCGTAACGACAGCACCTGTGCGCGGACGATCCTGGCCGGATAGAACCAGCCGAACATCCCGATCACGAAGATGAGGGTGACCGTGCCCGGGCCGAGGAAGCCGAACGTGACGCCGTCGAGGCGGTCGCCGATCGTGCTCGCCAGCGCGATCACGAACAGCAGCACGGGGAACGCCATCACGATCTCGGTCAGGCGGCTGATCACCGTGTCCGTCCAACCGCTGTAGAAACCGGCCATCGCACCCAGCAGGACGCCGATCGTCATCGACAGGATCGTTGCGCCGACAGCGACCTCGAGTGAGGTCTGCGCGCCGTAGAGCAGGCGCAGGAACTCGTCGCGCCCGAGCTGACCGTCGCCCCCGAGGATGAAGAGCGTGTTGGTGAAGGGGCCTCCTGCCGCCCCCGGGTAGGGCTCGTTCGAAACGTGTGTCCACGGTCCGACCGGGAGCACGGTGTTCGGGTCGACGCCGCCGCCGAACTGGTCGTTCGGCCCATGACCGAGGAAGTGCGCCGCGATCGGTGCGCCGATGAACCCGACGAAGATGACGAAGAAGATGTAGACGCCGCCGACAATCGCGAACTTGTCGCGCCTGAACCGGAGGAAGACGCCCTCCCAGTAGCCGCGGGCGCGAACCGTCGCCCCGCCGAGCTCGCCGTGGGTCTCGGCAGCGACGGTCGACGCAAGGCCGGCGCCGGAGGAGACGAGCTCTGGACGTTCCGTTGTGGCCACGGTTTCGGGAAGAGCATAACGGGCCGGGACGGCCGCGTTCTCAGTCCTGAGACCTTCCCGTGCAGAAAGAGTTAGGCCGAGCTACGCCGTCAGGGCATCGGCGCCGGCGACGACCTCGAGGATCTCCTGCGTGATCTCGGCCTGGCGGGCGCGGTTCATCGCGAGCGTGAGGCTGTCGATCAGCTCGCCCGCGTTCTTCGACGCGTTCCGCATCGCCGTCATCCGGGCGCCCTGCTCCGACGCCGCGGACTCGAGCAGCGCCCGGTAGAGCTCCGTTTCGACGTAGACGGGCAGCAACCGTTCGAGGATCTGCTCCGGTTCCGGCTCGTAGATGAAGTCGCCGAGCAAGGCGGCCCGGTGCTCTTCCTCTTCCCCGGCCTCCAGCACCTGCTCGGGGATCGGGAGCAGGTCCTGCTCGACCACCTGCTGCACGAGCGGCGAGACGAAGTGGTTGTAGACGACCACGACGCGGTCGATCTCCTCGCCGACGTAGAGCTCGGCGACCTTGTGCGCAAGCGCCTGGGCGTCCGCGTACGACGGCCGATCGCTGAAGCCGGTCCACGCCTGGAGCACCTCGTACCGCCGGAAGCGGAGCGTGGAGGCTCCCTTCCGGCCCGAGACGAGCCAGCGGACCCGCTTGCCCTCGGTCCGGAGGCTGCGGTCGAGCGCGAACGCGTGCCGGAGCACCTGCGCGTTGAACGCCCCTGCCAGTCCTCGGTCGCCGGTCAGCGGCAGGATCGCCACCGCCCGCTCCTCCTCGCGGCGCTGGAGGAGCGGGAGCCCGCGCACCGACGAGCTCGCCCGGGCCGTGCCGACCATCAGCTCCATCATCCGGTCGGCGTAGGGCCGCATCGCCTCGATTCTCGCCTGCGCCCGTCGGAGACGGGCGGAGGCGACGAGCTCCATCGCCTTGGTGATCTTCCGCGTGTTGCGGATGGACTTGATCCTCCGCTTCAGATCCTGGACCGAGGCCACGCTGTTCCCTCTCGCTCGCTTCCGTCAGGAAACGAGCGACCCCTCTTCCTGCACGTTGAACATCCCCGCGAACCGCTTCAGCTCGGCGTGCAACTTCTCCTGGAGCTCGTCCGAAAGCTCCTTCTGGTCGCGGATCGCGTCGAGGATCGACTTCTCCGTGCGCATGTGCTCACGGAGCTCGTCCTGGAAGCGCGGCACCTGCGGCGTCGGCACCTCGTCGAGGTAGCCGTTGATGCCGGCGAAGATCGCGACCACCTGCTCCTCGACCGGCCACGGGCTGTACTGCGGCTGGTTGAGCGTGGCCACCATCCGCTCGCCGCGGGCGAGCGTGCGCTGCGTGGCCTGGTCGAGCTCGGAGCCGAACTGGGCGAACGCCTCGAGCTCGCGGTACTGCGCGAGGTCGAGCTTCAGTCGGCCGGCGACCTGGCGCATCGCCCTCACCTGCGCGTTGCCGCCCACGCGCGACACGGAGATGCCGACGTTGATCGCCGGGCGGACGCCTGAGTAGAACAGGTCGCTCTCGAGGAAGATCTGGCCATCCGTAATGGAGATGACGTTCGTCGGGATGTACGCGGACACGTCGCCGGCCTGCGTCTCGATCACCGGCAGCGCGGTGAGCGACCCGCCGCCGAGCTCGTCGGAGAGCTTGCAGGCGCGCTCGAGCAGCCGCGAGTGCAGGTAGAAGACGTCGCCCGGGTACGCCTCGCGGCCCGGCGGCCGCCGGAGGAGCAGCGACATCTGCCGGTAGGCGTCGGCGTGCTTGGAGAGGTCGTCGTAGATACAGAGCGCGTGCTTGCCTTCGAACAGGAAGTACACGCCCATCGCACAACCCGCGTACGGGGCCATCCACTTGATCGGTGCGGCCTCCGAAGCGGCGGCGTTGACGATGATCGTGTAGTCCATCGCGCCTTCTTCCTTCAGCCGCTCGTACACCTGGGCGACCGTCGAGGCCTTCT
>JBKOVQ010000186.1:0-14738 GCA_046723985.1 Actinomycetota bacterium
GTATCGAGCTGGCCCGAACGGCCGGCGCGGCGTTCGACATGTGCCGTGGCCTGGGCAATCTCGCCGCCCGACGGTGGGCCGGCGGCGAGCTCGGTGAGGCGATTCGGCTCTGGCGCGAGGCCGAGCGGGAAGCCGATCTCTACGGTCAGAAGGGATTCGCCCGCTGGTTCCGTGCCGTCCTGGCAGGCCCGGAATACGAGCTGGCCGACTGGGAGTCGGCCGGTGCGCGCGCCGAGGCGTTTCTGGCCGAGGTCGAGGCGGGTTCGCCCCACTACCTGGCGTCCCCGTGCTACCTCGTCCGCGCGCTGATCCGCCTCGCCAGGGACGACCGCGAGGGCGCGATCGCAGACACGGAGGTCGCGCTCGAGCTGGCGCGGCGGGCGAAGGATCCGCAGTCGCTGTACCCGGCGTGCGCCGTGACAGCCCATGTCATGACGGAGCTCGGAGAGCAGGAGCGCGCCCTCCCGCCGGCCGAGGAGTTTCTTGCCGGAATCGCAGGCGGGCCCGAGATCGGCTTCGCCGACACCTACCTGCACATCCTGTCGTGGACGCTGACCGAGGCGGGGCGAGGCGAGGAGTGCGCCGCCGCGCTGGAGCGCTACGCTCGCATCCCCTGGGCCCGGATCGGAATCGCGTTCGGTAGAGGCGACCCGGCGGGAGCCGCCGAGCTGTGTGCCGAGATCGGCGCGTTCGCATCCGAGGCGCACTGCCGCCTCGCTGCGGCGCGAGCGGGCGACCTGGCCCAGCTCGCGCCGGCCCTCGCGTTCTATCGCTCCGTTGGGGCGACAGGGTATGTGCGCGAGGGAGAGTCGCTGCTCGCGGCGTCGGCCTAGGAACCGCAGCGCCTGAACTCGACCGTATGTCCGCCGGCGCGCTGCCAATCGTTGACGCCGCCGTGTATGACTGCCCGCGCGTCCACCCCCGCGGCTGCGAGGACGCTGGCGGCGATCGCCGCCCGCGCGCCGCTCTCGCAGATCGTCACCACCGGCCTGCCGTTGGCGACCGACGCGCCGTACGCCCGGAGCAGGCGATACGGGATGTGCTTGCTGCCGGGGATGAACCCGGAGTCGCGCTCGTCGAGCTCGCGCACGTCGATGACGTCGACCTCGCCGCCGCGGAGTAGGCCCGGGAGCTCGTCGACCTCGACCGGCTCGAGCGGCTCCAGCTCCTGCGGCCCGTCCAGGTAGCCCTCGAGCTCGAGCAGCCCGACGGCACGCAGGCGGCGTGCGGCCAGTTCGGCCTCGGCCGGCGACGAGGCATGGAGGACGATCGGCTCGCCGCGCCGGAGCACGAACCCCGCCCTCGTCCCGAAACCGCGCACCGACACCGGGACGTTCAGGGCCCCGTGAAGGTGGCCGGCGGCGAAGTCGTCGGCGGTGCGAACGTCGAGGACGGTGGCATCGCCGGCGGTCGCGACCGGCTGGGGCGGGGGAGCGGCCCCGAGGAAGGGGCCGCGGTTCAGCTCGACGATCCGCTCCATGTTCGGCGGGCGCGGCGTCGAGTCGCCCGACGTCTCGTCGACGAATGCGGCCACGGTTTTGAGCGCGAGCAGCGGATTGGCCCGGCGTTCGGCGCCGATCGTGGTCGATGGGTCGGAGCTCATGCCCGTTCCGCACAGCGAGCCCGCGACGTGACCGGGGAAGACCCGCACGTCGTCGGACAGCTCGAGCAGGTGTTGCAGGCTGTGGAACAGCCCCTCCGCGCCCTCCCTGGCCTCCACGGCGAGGTCGGGGCGAGCCGCCGTGCCGACGAAGAGCGAGTCCCCGGTGAACAGGGCTCCGCCAGCGAGGAAGCAGCAGTGCTCCGGGCGGTGCCCGGGGGTGTGGATCGTGCGGACGGTGACCGACCCGGCGGTGATCTCGTCGCCGTCGTGGAGCACGTCGTGTGGGTAGCCGGCCTCCGCACCTCCGTGGACGGAGACGGGAATGCCGTGCTCCAGAGCCAGCCGGCCGTGACCGGAGACGTGGTCGGCATGCGTATGGGACTCCAGCACGCGAACGACCCGGACCCCCTGGTTCGCGGCGGCCGCGAGGTACGGCTCGATCGCGTACGCGGGGTCGATCAGGACGGCCTCGCCCGCCTCCTCGTCGCCGACGAGGTAGGAGGCACACCCGAGGTCCTCGTCGACGAACTGGCGGAGAAGCATCGACCGCTGACGCTATCAGCGCGCTTCGCTGTCTTTCCGAAAGTGACCTCCGCGTCCTGAGAATGGGCCGAGCGGCCCATGTGCCGGCCGTGCCGCCGCGGTAGAACATTGAGCGGGGAGAGGGTTGGTGCGCCGCTCTAGGGACTGTCCCGAGCTTCGGGACAGTCCCTCACGATGGCGGCAGGCCGAGGTGTTTCGCGATCACCATCCGCTGTACCTCGTTCGTGCCCTCGCCGATCTCGAGGACCTTCTGGTCCCGATACAGGCGCGAGATCGGGAACTCGTCCATGAAGCCGTAGCCGCCGTGGATCTGGAGGGCGACGTTCACCGCCCGATTCGCGAGCAGGCCGGTGTACAGCTTCGCCTGCGCGGCCGCGAGGGCGAACGGCCGCTCCTCGTCCTTCAGCCAGGCAGCCCGGTAGACGAGCGATCGGCCGGCCTCCAGTTCGGTGGCGAGGTCGGCGAGTTGGAACTGGACGGCCTGGAACGACGCGATCGGCTTGCCGAACTGCTGTCGCTCCAAGGCGTATTCGTACGCGAGGTCGTAGGCGCCCTGCGCGAGCCCGACCCCCATCGCCGCGACCGAGATGCGGCCGCCGTCGAGGATCTCGAGGAATTGCCTGAAGCCGGCACCACGCGGCCCGAGCAGGTTCCCCTCCGGCACGGTGCACGCTTGGAAGGACAGCTCGCGCGTGTCGGACGCTCGCCAGCCGAGCTTGCGCATCGGCGGCGAGATCTCGTAGCCGGGCGTCCCATTGGGGACGATCAGGTTCGAGATCTCGTCCTCGCCGGTCCGGACGGTGATCGTCACGCAGGCGGTGATGTCGGTGCCGGCGTTGGTGATGAACGTCTTCGCGCCGTCGATCACCCAGCTCCCGTCGCGGAGGACGGCGGTGGTCGCGGTCGAGCCGGCGTCCGAGCCGGCACCGGGCTCGGTCAGGCCGAACGCCGCGAGCCGCTTCCCCGACGCCGCGTCCGGGAGCCATTCCCGCTTCTGCTCTTCGGAGCCGAACAGGAAGATCGGCATCGTCCCGAGCGAGGTGTGGGCGGCAACCGTGATCGCCACCGACGAGTCGATCCGGGTCAGCTCCTCGACCGCGATCGCGTACGAGAGCGTGTCGCCGCCGCCGCCCCCGTACTCCTCCGGAATCGGGATCCCCATCAGGCCGAGGTCGGCCATCTCGGCGACGAGCTCGTAGGGGAAGCGGTGCTCGCGGTCGAGTCCCTCTGCGACCGGCGCGACCTTCTCGACCGCGAATGCGCGGACCGTGCCGCGGATCAGCTCGTGCTCGGGCGAGAGGTCGAGGTTCATGCCGTGAGGCGGCCCGCGAGCTCGGCGATCAGCCGTACCCCGTACCCGGTCCCGCCGATCTGAGTCAGGTAGTCCTCGCGTGAATAGCGCAGGAACGCGGGGCCGGCCATGTCGATGTGTGCCCACGGACCGTCGCCCACGAACTCCTCGAGGAAGGTCGCCGCGTAGGCCGGGATCGCCTGCCGGCGGATCGAGGAGTTCTTCAGGTCGGCGAACCGCGAGTCGTGGTAGCGCTTGTACCGCCGGTGGATCGGCATTGCCCACGCGTGGTCCCCGCTCGCCTCGCCGGCTTCGGCGACCTGGTCTCGCCAGCCGTCGTCGTTGGCGAACACGCCGGCGTAGAAGTCGCCCAGGGCGCGCTCCATCGCGCCCGTCAGCGTGGCGAAATCCACGAGGTGGGTCGCCCCCTGCTGACGCGCATACCAGAGCGCGTCGGCGAGAACGAGCCGGCCCTCGGCATCGGTGTTCGTGATCTCGATCGTCTTGCCGTTCATCGCCGTCAGGATGTCGCCGGGCCGGAACGCACCGCCGCCGATCATGTTCTCCGTCGCGCCGACGACGGCGATCACGCGCAGCGGGAGACCGAGCTCGGCGATCGCGCCGACGCCCTCGAGCACCGCTGCGCCGCCCGACATGTCGCCCTTCATCTCCTCCATGTAGTCGGCGGGCTTCAGCGAGATCCCGCCGGTGTCGAAGGTGACCGCCTTGCCGACGAGGCCGAGCACGAGCTCGTCGCGCGCACCTGCCGGCTCGTAGCTGAGGACGATCAGCCGCGGCTCGTGGTGCGCACCCTGGGCGACGCCGGCAAACGCGCCCATGCCCATCGCCTCGATCTGCCCGCGGTCGAACGCCTCGTAGGTGAGCGTCCTCGACCCTTTCGCGATCTCCGCCGCCCGCTCGGCGAGGCGCTCCGGGGTGAGGTCGTTCGGCGGCCGGTTGGCGAGGTCGCGTGCGCGGTTCGTCCAGAGCGCAATGCGCTCGGCGCGTTGCGCGAGAGCAACCACCTGGTCGCCACCGTCGAGCAGGATCAGCCGTTCCGTCTGCCGCCGCGGCGGAGTGGACGTCTTCCACGCGCCCTGGTCGTAGCCCCCCAGCACGAGCCCATCGACCACCGCCCGCGCCTGTGTGGCCAGGTCGAGCCCGAGGGGCTCGTCCAAGAGCCAGCAGACGGTTCCGCCCAGCCCGAGCCGGGCGACCCCGCCGGCGGCGGCGCGGATCGAGTCGGCGTCCAGCTGGTCGCGCCCCCCGGCGCCGGCCGCGACGATGCGACCACGCTCGCCGTGCAGAACGCATGTCGAGCCGGCCGCGCCCGTGAGCTCACCCGACTCGACCAGACTCGGGAGTCGCTGGTCGAGTTCCGGCAGCGCCGCGACCGGATCGAGAACCGCGAACGCGGTGATGTCTGCTTTGACGGTCCCCCAGCCGGCGGCGATCTCCATGGCGGCGCGATGCTATCCCGATACGCTGGCCACGTGCGAGACCGGATCGACCGACGGGCGATGACGCTGCTCTCGACCGGTCACGCATCGGTCGACTTCTCGGGAGGAGCCTTGCCGGCGCTGCTGCCGTTCCTCCGGGCCGAGTTCGACCTCACGTACACGCTCGTTGCCGTGCTGGTGCTGGCGTCGGCGCTCTCCTCGTCGCTCATCCAGCCGGCCTTCGGGCTCTGGTCGGACGTCCGGGGTGCAGTCTGGCTCCTGCCCGCGGGCGTCGCAATCGGTGGAATCGGAATGGCCCTCGCCTCGGACGCACCGGAGTACTGGCTCGTGCTCGTGTTCGTGATCGTCTCCGGCCTGGGGACCGCCGCCTACCACCCCGAAGGGTCGAAGTTCGCGGCGTACACGAGCGGGCGCAAGCGGGCGAGCGGGATGTCGCTCTTCTCGGTCGGCGGCAACGTCGGCTACGGGCTCGGTGCGCTCGTCGTTACGCCGATCGTCGTTTGGCTCGGCCTCCGCGGCGGCCTTCTGCTCGCCGTCCCGGCGCTGGCGGTGGCGGCGATCCTGCTGGCCTCGACCCGCTACCTGCTCGGCTTCGTGCCCGAGGACGAGACGACGGCGTCGCGCACGGGCGGGAACGACCTGCGCTCGCTGACGATCCTGCTTGCCGTGATCACCTTCCGCAGCCTTGCCTGGTTCGGGCTGATCACGTTCGTGCCGTTGTACGAGGTGTCGCTCGGCCACTCGGAGTCGTACGGCAACTACGTCTTCGCCGGCATGCTGCTCGTCGGCGCGATGGGAACGCTGGCCGCCGGTCCGCTCGCCGACCGGCTCGGCCTGCGCACCGTGCTGCGCGGGAGCTTCCTGATCAGCACGCCCCTGATGCTCGTCTTCCTGCTCGTCGGCGGCATTCCCGGAGCGATCGCGCTGGCCGGCGTCGGCGCCGCGATCGTCGGCACGTTCGGGGTCACGATGGTGATGGCGCAGCAGTACCTGCCACGGAACATCGGCATGGCCTCGGGTCTCGCGATCGGCTTCGCGATCGGCCTGGGGGGCGTCGCGGCGGTCGTGCTCGGGGCAATTGCCGACTCGATCGACCTGCGCACATCGCTCTTCGTCTCGGCCGCCGCCCCACTGGTCGCGCTCGCCCTGACGGCGCTCCTGCCGCCGACCGGCGCGAGCCGCCGGCTGGAGCCCGAGGTCGCGGTTCCGTAGCAGATAGTCTCGATCCGCAAAACGACAAGGAGTGCAGCAGTGTCAATCGTCAATGAGTTCTTCGAAAAGCTTCCGTCCCGCATCGAGCCGGGCAAGACGGCGGGGATGAACAACTCCTACGTCTTCGCCATCGACGGCGCCGGCACCTGGACGGTCCGGGTCTCCGACGGCGGGGTCACCGTCGAGGACGGCGACACCGGCGGCGACTGCACGATCGCCGCCTCCGCCGAGACCTTCGAGAAGGTGATGAAGGGCGAGCAGAACCCGACCGCGGCCTACATGTCCGGGAAGCTGAAGATCAAAGGCGACATGGGCGCGGCGATGAAGCTCCAGAAACTGTTCTAGAGATACCCGGGTTGCGAAGGGTGGCTGTGGGCGCCGCGATCGATAGGGCGATAGGTGCGCTCGTCGTCCGCCTCCTTCGCGCGGTGCGGCGCCGGCGCTGGTACTGGCCGCTTGCCTTTCCGCAGGCGCGTAGCTATGCCGACATCGGAGCAGGCACGGGCGCGTTTGCCGCCGAATTGCAGCGGAGGGACAAGGTTGTCGTCGCCTACGAGCGCAGCCGCTGGGGCCAGCTGATCGCTCGTTCGCAGAGGGTCGACGTGCGCGGGCTGCAGCTCGAGCGGGTGTCGCTGGGTGACCTCGTACGGGTCGATGTCGCCTTGTGCTTCGAGGTTGCCGAACACCTCCGGCCGGATATCGGCAACACGCTTGTCCATGTCTGCGCCGCGAGCGCGCCGAACGTCGTCTTCACTGCTGCCGAGCCCGATGAGGGCGGCAGCGGGCACGTGAACGAGCAGCCGAGGCGTTACTGGATCGACCGCTTCGACCAGGCGGGCATGAATCTTGACAGCGGATTGACCGAGATGCTCCGTCAGGGATTCGCAGGCGCTCAAGCGCGCTGGCTGTCCCAGCACGTGATGGTCTTCGTGGCTGCGGAGCAGTCAGGGCCTTGACCCAGATGACTGATCTCGACGTTGCCCGGGTCTCGGCGTCGACGAGCGCCCGCCGATCGGCTCGGCGAGGCGCAGGTCGTGGAGTCGGATCGCTGCCCCGTCCGCCCGATGCGGTCCCAAAGGGGCGCGTCCAGCATCTACCGAGGCTTGAATTCGACCATTGCCGACTCGCAGACGCGGACGTAGCCGATCCGCTCGTAGATCGCGTTCGAGGTCGGGTTGGCGAGGTCGGTGTAGAGGAAGCAGAACCGGCGTCCAGCGTCGAGGAGCGCCTGCGTCAGCTCGGCGACGAGCGAAGTCGCGTAGCCGCGGCCGCGGAGCTCGGGCGGCGTGTAGACCGGGCCGATCCTGATCCCGTTCGGCGTCGGCCCGCCCCAGCCCGACAGGGAGACGACCTCGGTGCCGTCCTCCCAGAGCTCGAAGCCGCCCGTGCCGTCGCCGGCGAGCCGCGAATCGACGAAGTTCCGCGCCTCCGTCCGGCCGGGGTCGTTCTCCTCGAGCACCTCCTCGCCGAACGCGATCATCCAGTCCATCACCAGCGCGTGGTCGTCGGCGGTTGCCGCTCGCCGCGACCCGGGCGCCGAGGGCAGTGGCAGCACGCGCTCGAGCGCGTAGACGCCCTGGTTTCGGAGGACGCGCGGCTCGATCGGGTGCGAGCGAGACCAGAGGCGGACGAACTCGTCGACCTCGGGGTGCGAGGCGACGACGCCGGGGAGCTCGTCCTCGATGGCGCCGACGAGCGTCTCGAGCGCGGCGTCGCTGCGCGCGGGCGCGAGTAGGAGGTTGTACGGCGGCGTCCGCATCGCAGCTGCCACCGGTCGCTCGGCCTCGTCGACCACGACCCAGAAGCGCTTCGCCGCGTAGCGGTCCGGGTCTTCGACGAGCGTCCCCGTGACGCCGAGGATCAGGTTGTTGCGGGCCTCTTCCTCGAGCAGCAGTGAACCGGCGAGGCCGAGAAACAGCAGCGCGTCCTCGGTGAGCCGGACTCTCATGGACCGGCCGCTCGGCTGTTCGAGGGGTGTCCGTCGCCGCGACCGACATGGCGGGCGCGGCCAAGTGCCGTCTGCCGTGAGGACGAAGGGGAGGGGGGCTCGCGGGGGGAACCGGCCGTTTCCCCCGCGCGAGCGAGCCGAGGGCGAGCGACCGTCACTCCTCGAGCTCCACGAGTGCGGCGCCGCCTGCGACCCGGTCGCCCTCCGCGACGTGCACGGCCAACACCACGCCCTCGTACGGTGAGACGAGCGGCGTCTCCATCTTCATCGCCTCGAGCACGACGAGCGGCTGCCGCGACTCCACACGATCACCTTTCTCCACGAGTACCCGGAGGACGGTACCGGGCATCGGCGCCGTGACAGTACTGTGCTCGGCCCGATCGCCGGCGCCACGCGCCGCGGCCGTCTCGTCGGGCGGCGGGTGGGGAGGAGGGACGGGCAGGTTGACCCTGAAACCACCGCGCCACGGACCGGGTGGGGGCCGGCGTGGCTGCGACAGCGGCGGGTACTCGATCAGGAAGGCAGTCGTCGTCTCGCCGGCGCGGACCGCAGGGTGGCCGACGAGCCAGCGCAGGAACGGCAGGTTGGTGACGACGCCCTCGACCTCGGTCTCGGCGAGCGCGCGCGCGAGCCGGTCGAGCGCCTCCTCGCGGGTTTCCCCGCGCGCGATCAGCTTGGCGATCATCGGGTCGTAGGCGATGCCGATCTCGTCTCCCTCCTCGACCCCGGCGTCGACGCGGATGGTCTCGGGGAGCCGCAGCCGCTCCAATCGGCCGGTCTGAGGGAGGAACGTGCGTGGATCCTCTGCGTAAAGCCGAACCTCGACGGCGTGCCCGCGGAGCTCGGGTGCCCCGGGCAACGTGCCGCCCTCCGCCAGCTCCAGCTGGGCGGCGACCAGGTCGAGTCCCGTGACCAGCTCGGTGACCGGATGCTCGACCTGGATCCGGCCGTTCAGCTCGAGGAAGAAGAACCCGCGGCCGTCGACGACGAACTCGGCAGTGCCGGCGCTGCGGTAGGAGATCGAGCGCGCGAAGACGACCGCGGCGTCGCTCATCGCAGCCCGCAGCGACGTGTCGAGCGCGGGCGAGGGCGATTCCTCCAACACCTTCTGGTGGCGGCGTTGCACCGAGCATTCGCGCTCCCCGAGCGCGAGCGCGCCGCCGCGGCCGTCGCCGAGCAACTGGATCTCGACGTGGCGGGGTCGCTCCAGATAGCGCTCGCAGAAGACCGTCTCGTCGCCGAACGCCGCCTGCGCCTCCCGCCGGGCCGCCTTCAGCGCAACGTCGAGCTCGGCCGCAGAGCGGACGACGCGCATCCCGCGGCCGCCGCCGCCCCCGGCCGCCTTCACGAGCAGCGGGAAGCCCGGGTCGTCCGGGTCGCCCTCGTCGAGAGCGGGAACGCCGGCGGCGCGGGCGACCCGCTTGGCGGCCAGCTTGTCCCCGCCCGCGCGGAGCGCCTCCGGCGAAGGGCCGACGAACACCAGCCCGGCTGCCTCGACCGCCTCGGCGAAGTCGGCGTTCTCGGCGAGAAAGCCGTACCCCGGGTGGATCGCGTCGGCGCCGACCTGCAGCGCGGCCCGGAGGTGCTCCACCGAATGGAGGTAGGAGGCGATCGGAACCGTCTCCGCGGCGACCCGCGTGTGCAGCGCGCCCTCGTCGTCCGGCGCCGCCACAGCCGCCGTCGCGATCCCGAGGTCGCGGCACGTCCGGAAGATCCGTACCGCGATCTCGCCTCGGTTCGCTACCAGGAGCTTCCGGATGCCCATCCCGGTGCCCGCTTCTCCAGGAAGGCCCGCAATCCGTCCTGCCCCTCGGCGCTCGTTCGCCGCTCGGATGCCCGCGCGAGCAG
Organism: Actinomycetota bacterium; assembly: GCA_046723985.1. Classification (GTDB taxonomy): domain Bacteria; phylum Actinomycetota; class Thermoleophilia; order Gaiellales; family Gaiellaceae; genus DATBLE01. The sequence goes on from JBKOVQ010000186.1 coordinate 9,906, forward strand.
ATCCTCCTCGTCGCCGGGTTCCAGCACGAGCCGCTTCGCTTCGCGCACCGCCGTGGGACCGCCGGCGAGGATCGCTGCGACCACACGTTCGACCGCCTGGTCGACGTCGGCGGCGACCTCGTCGACGAGGCCGATTCGCAGCGCCGTTTGCGCATCGAAGCGCTCGCCGGTGAGGAAGTACCTGCGGGTGGCGGCCGGGCCGATCTTCCCCAGCACCATGGGCGAGATCACCGCCGGGATGATCCCGAGCCGCACCTCCGAGAATCCGAACGTCGCGTCCTCGGCGGCGATTGCGACATCGGAACAGGCAACAAGGCCAGAGCCGCCGCCGAGGGCGAAGCCGTGGACGCGGACGACGACCGGTGCCGGGCAGCGGTCGACCGCCCGGAGCATCCGGTACAGCCGGCGGTAGTCCTCGACGTTCTCCGCGTAGCTGAGCTCGATCGAGGTGCGCTGCCACTCCACGTCGGCGCCGGCGCAGAAGCTCGGACCGGCGCCGGCCAGGACGACGGCGCGGGCGTCACCGACGTCCGCGAACACGTCGGCCAGCTCCCCGATCAGGACTGCGTCGAAGGCGTTCCGACGCGCGGGGCGCGCGAGCGTGACGCGGAGGACGTCCCCGTCGCGCTCGACGCGAAGGGCGCTCATTCGCGCCTGAGCTTCTCGATCAGCGCCTTGACCTCTCTGAGGACGTCCGCTTCCTCGTGCCCGAAGTCGTCGAGGTAGGCGTGGAGCGCGTTCTGGAGCAGTCGGAGTTCTTCGTCCGTGAGTTCGATCGTGTGCATGGCCGAACTCTACGACGCGGCTCCGCCGGAATGGTCGGGGCCCGCCGCGGCGGCGGGCCCCGACCACATCGATCAGCAGAAGACCGTCAGGAAGAACGGCGAATCCTGCGGGGCCGTCACAGTTGGGTTGAAGGTCAGGACGCGAACCCCGGCGTTCACGGCCGGCAGCTGGCCCGCCGAGATCTGGGCGGAAGACTGCCCTGTCGTCGGCCCGCCGACCGTCGCCTCGTAGACGCAGCCGGTGACGTCCTGGTTGAAGACGACCTGGTACACACCGGTGGACGTCTTCTGCGCGGACGCGGCGCCCTTGTTGCGGACGAGCGTGCCGTTCGGGTCGACCGACGCCCAGAGCGCGGTCGCTGCTGCGCCTGCCGGGCCCGCGGGACCAGCGGGGCCGGCGGGGCCGGCGGAGCCTGCGGGGCCTGCCGGGCCTGCGGGGCCCCTCGGACCCTTGGGCGCTGTCTTGAAGTCGACCGGCAAGAGCGATTTGTTGATCACCTGGGCCGAGCCAACGCTGTTTCGCGGGACGAGGACTTTCACCGCCGCAATGCTGGTGCCGCCGAGCGCGACGAGCAACGCAGCGCAGGCGACGATCATTGCCGGGGATGGACGAGGAATGCGCTTCATTCCGAACCTCCTGGCTTCTGGACGATGGTGGGGCCGATCGTATAAGCGGCCCACGCGGGCTGCCAGCGATTTTTCAGGACGCTTACAGCGCGCTTTGCCGCCGTTTACATCCTGAAAACGCCGAATTCCGTCTCCGGAATTGGCGCGTTCAGCGCCGCCGAAATGCCGAGCGCGAGCACGCGGCGGGTGTCGAGCGGGTCGATGATCCCGTCGTCCCACAGCCGCGCGGTCGAGTAGTAGGGATTGCCCTCCCGCTCGTATTTCGCGGTGATCTCGTCGGGATCGGCGTCGCCGACCATCGTCAGGACGGTCGCGGCCTGCTCGCCGCCCATGACCGAGATCCGCGCGTTCGGCCACATCCACAGCTGTCGCGGCGAGTAGGCCCTCCCGCACATGCCGTAGTTGCCGGCCCCGAACGAGCCGCCGATCACGACGGTGAACTTCGGCACCTCCGCGCAGGCGACGGCGGTGACCAGTTTGGCGCCGTCGCGGGCGATGCCGCCGGCCTCGTACTCCTTGCCGACCATGAAGCCGGTGATGTTCTGGAGGAAGACGAGCGGGATCCGCCGCTTGCAGGCGAGCTCCACGAAGTGAGCGCCCTTCTGCGCCGACTCGGCGAAAAGGACGCCGTTGTTCGCGAGGATGCCGATCGGGAAGCCCTCGATCCGGGCGAAGCCGCAGACGAGCGTCTCCCCGTAGAGCGCCTTGAACTCGTGGAAGCGGCTGCCGTCGACCAGCCTGGCAACGATCTCGCGGACGTCGACCTGCTCCCGGAACGTCTCCGGGATCAACCCGTACAGGTCGCTCGGGTCGACCGCGGGAGGCTCCACAGCGGTCATCTCCCAAGGTGGCTCCGGCTTCGTCGTCGCGAGGTTCGCGACGATCGAGCGGGCGATCGCCAGGGCGTGCTCGTCGCTCGTCGCGTAGTGGTCGGCGACGCCGGACTGCCTGGTGTGGACGTCGGCGCCCCCGAGCTCCTCGGGGGTCACCTCCTGGCCGGTCGCGGCCTTCACGAGCGGCGGGCCACCGATGAAGATCGTCCCCGTCCCGCGCACGATCACGGTCTCGTCGCACATCGCCGGGACGTAGGCGCCGCCGGCGGTGCAGGAGCCCATCACGACTGCGATCTGGGCGATCCCCTTGGCAGACATGCGCGCCTGGTTGAAGAAGATCCGCCCGAAATGGTCGCGGTCGGGGAAGACCTCCGCCTGGAGCGGCAGGAACGCGCCGCCGGAGTCGACGAGGTAGATGCAGGGCAGGCGGTTCTGCTCGGCGATCTCCTGCGCGCGCAGGTGCTTCTTGACCGTCAGCGGGAAGTAGGTACCGCCCTTCACGGTCGCGTCGTTCGCGACGATCACGCACTCGCGACCCTCGACGATCCCGATCCCGGTGACGATCCCCGCGGACGGTGCCTGCCCGTCGTAGACCTCCCAGGCGGCGAGCGCAGAGAGCTCCAGGACCGCGCCGTCGGGATCGACGAGCAGGTCGATGCGCTCGCGAGCCGGCAGCTTCCCGCGCGAGCGGTGGCGTTCGACCGACGCCTCGCCCCCTCCGGCTGCGACCTGCGCCGTCCGCTCGCGTAGCTCGCCCACCAGAGCCGTCATCCGCTCGCGCCGGCGTGCGTAGAGCTCGCTGTCCCGCTCGACCTGCGAGGTGAGCAGCATCGCGACGGAGCCTAGCGGCCGCGCACGCCGTCGCTCAGCTTTCGCCCGTTGTTGCCGATAGAGACAGTGCCGGTGCGGCCCTGCTGGGAGAGGCAGAAAGCAGAACCGCACCGGCTGTCTACGTCCGCGCACCGTCGCGCGCCGGTGCGTCCTCGTCGGCCGCAGCAGGTGTAAGGGTAGCGCTCCGGAAGCGGCCTGTGTCATCGCCGTCTGACTAGCATCCGACGGATGCCGCGCCGCCCGCTGTCCCAGCTCACACGCGAGCTGACCGACGTCTGCATGGGCCGGGCGCCGGCCGACCTGGCGGTTCGCGGGGGGAGGCTCGTGAACGTGCACACCCGGGAGGTGCTGGACGGGGCGGACGTCGCGATCGCACACGGCAGGGTCGCGATGTTCGGGGACGTCTCGCATGCGGTCGGCCCGGAGACGGAGACGATCGACGCCGACGGTGCCTTTCTCGTGCCCGGGCTGATCGACACCCACATGCACGTCGAGTCGGTGATGGTCACGGTCACGCGGTTCGCCGAGGCGGTCCTGCCACGGGGAACGACGACGGTCTACATCGACAACCACGAGATGGCGAACGTCTTCGGCCTCGAGGGGATGCGGTGGATGCTCGAGGAGGGGCGGCTGCTACCGCTGAAGGTCTTCCTGGCTGTGCCGTCGTGCGTGCCGGCGCTTCCGGGCATGGAGGATGCCGGCGCCGAGCTCGGCGTCGACGCGATCCGCGAGGCGCTGGGTTGGGAGGGCGTCGCCGGGCTCGGCGAGATGATGAACATGCCGGGCGTAATCGAGGGGAACGAGAGCGTGCACGCCGAGATCGCGGCCACGCTCGAGCGGGGCAAGCCGGTTACCGGTCATTGGAGCCTCGCCGGCGTTCGCGACCACCGCCTCCAGGCGTACATCGCCGCCGGTGTCGACTCCTGCCACGAGACCACCTCGAGCGAGGACGCGCTCGCCAAGCTCCGGGCGGGGATGTGGGTGCAGTTCCGCGAGGGATCGACCTTCCGCGACGTCGAGGCGCTCGCAGCCGTCCTCACCGATGACGGCGTCGACCCGCGCCACTGCCTGCTCGTCACCGACGACGTCCTTCCCGAGACGATCGCTTTCGACGGCCACATGGACCGGGTCGTGCGCCGCGCGATCGCCTCCGGGATCGACCCGCTGGTCGCGATCCAGATGGCAACCGTGAACGGGGCCGAGTACTTCGGGATGCGGCACGACCTCGGCTCGATCTCGCCGGGCCGCCTTGCCGACATCCTTTTCGTGGAGGACCTCGAGGACTTCCGGCCGCACCGCGTCCTCGCCGACGGGCGGGAGCCGGGGGAGATGCCGGTCTTCGAGTACCCGCCCGAGGCGTACGACTCGATCAGGCTCGCCCGCCCGCTCGTCGAGGACGATCTGCGGATCGAGGCGCACGGCGAGGTCGCGGCCGTCCGCGCGATCGGCGTCGCCTCCGAGCGGGTCACGACCGAGCATCTCGTGGTCGAGCTGCCCGTCCAGGACGGCGAGGTCCGCGCGTCGGTCGATGCGGACGTCGCCAAGCTGGCCAGCGTCGAGCGGCACGGCGGCCCGGGGACGGTCGGGCTCGGCTTCGTCTACGGACTCGGCCTGAAACGGGGGGCGGTTGCGAGCACGATCGCGCACGACAACCACAACCTCCTGGTTGCCGGCATGAGCGATGCGGACATGCTCTTCGCCGTCGAGCGTCTGGTCGAGGCGCGGGGCGGGATGGTCGCCATCGCCGAGAGCGAGGT
>JBKOVQ010000243.1:0-13417 GCA_046723985.1 Actinomycetota bacterium
TGTATAAGAGACAGGTCGGTGAGCGTCCAACCTTCCGAACCGCCGATCGCGTACGCGGGAAGACCGGAACCGCGAATGGTCTTCGCCGCCGCCAAGAGCTGTGGCCACGTCTTCGGCGGGGTGACGCCGGCGTTCGTGAACGCCTTGACGTTGTACCAGACCGTCGATTTGTTGGCCGCCTTGAAGAAGAGACCGTACAGCTTCCCGTTGACCGAGCCCAGCGCGATCCCGTTCGGGCCGTAGTTCGCCCTGATCAAGCCCTGCGCGAAGGTGAGCGGCTTCAGCTGCCCCTTCTGCGCGAACTCGCGCACGAGCGCCGGCTGGCCGACCGCGGCGACGTCCGGCGGCTTCCCGCCCGCGAGCCTCGTCTTCAGGACCGTCGGCGTGTCGTTCCCGGCCGACGTGTAGCTGACGGTCACCCCCGGGAACTTCTTGTGGAAGCCGGCGATCACCGCCTGGATCGACTTCTGCTCCGTGGCGGTCCAGATGCCGATCATCGAGACCTTCCCGGACACCGCCTGGTGACCCGCCCCCGCCCCGCCCACGGTGAACGCGGCGACGAGCGCTGCCACGAGCGCGGCGAGCGCCATCGCTGACACGCGGTACCTCATGCCGAATCTCCTTTCCTCGCGGTTGCCTGGTCTGCCTGGTCATAGATGCCGAGCCCGGTCTCGGGATCGAAGAAGTGCAGCGAGCGTGTGTCGACCGCGATCTCGGCCTCCGTCCCCTCCCGCACTCGCGACCGTGCCCCGAACCGGCCGGTCATCGTCGTGTGCGCTTTCTCCTTCGTCGCCTCACTCACGGCGACCGCGTCGGTGTCCTGGGCGAGCTCGCGGACGTCCTCGGTCATTGCCGCCTTCGCGTCGATGTCGAAGTGCACCATGATTTCCGAGCCGAGCGCCTCCCGGAGGGACACCTTTCCGTGCAGGCGGCGGTCCTCGGGTGTATCGGGGGCCAGGGCCGCGTCCTCCAGGTTCTCGGGCCGGATGCCGACGATCACGTCCTTGCCCGCGTAGCCCGCCAGGCCGGGGTGCGCCGCGAGCGCCTCGTCGTCGAGCGCGAGGCTGGAGGAGCCCGCCCTCACGGCGTAGCCGCCGTTTCGCCGGTCGAGCGTCGCCTCGATCATGTTCATCGCCGGCGACCCGATGAACCCGCCGACGAAGAGGTTGACCGGACGCTCGTAGAGCGTCTGCGGTTCGTCCACCTGCTGGAGCTCGCCTTTTCTCATCACTGCGACCCGGTCGCCCATCGTCATCGCCTCGACCTGGTCGTGCGTGACGTAGATCGTCGTCACGCCGAGGTCGTGCTGGAGGCCGGCGATCTCCGCCCGCATCTGGACGCGCAGCTTGGCGTCCAGGTTCGAGAGCGGCTCGTCCATGAGGAAGGCCTGCGGCTCGCGGACGATCGCGCGGCCCATCGCCACCCGCTGGCGCTGGCCGCCCGACAGCGCGCGAGGCTTGCGCTTCAGGAACGGCTCGAGATCGAGGATCCGCGCGGCATTCTTGACCCGCCGGTCGATCTCGTCCTTGGGCACCTTCTTGACGCGGAGGCCGAAGGCGATGTTTTCGTACACCGAGAGGTGCGGGTACAGGGCGTAGCTCTGGAACACCATCGCGATGTCCCGATCGCGTGACGGCACGTGGTTGACAACACGTTCTCCGATCCGGATCACGCCCTCGCTGACAGACTCGAGCCCGGCGAGCATCCGCAGCGCGGTGGTCTTGCCGCAGCCGGATGGGCCGACGAGCACCATGAACTGCGCGTCGGGAACGTCCAACTGGAAATCCGAGACGGCTCTGGTGCCGTCCGGATAGATCTTGCTCGCCCGGTCGAACGTTACGCTGGCCACGGCTCGGTCCCGACCCGAGAGGGTCAGCCTCCCCTGGGTTGAGCCCTCGACGGCTCGGGTGGCGGCACCTTAAACGATCTGCCGTGCGAGCGCGCCGGAGATCGTCAGCTCCGCCCCCCGTTGGGGCCGGAGGCTAGGGCTGGACCGGTGCCCGGAGCTCGCCGCCCCACGAAGCTGGGTCGACGTCGGCGAGCGTCTCCGAGAACGTCCACTGGTGACCTGCCGGATCGGCCGCCGTGTACTGGCGCTCTCCGTACTCGAAGTCGGTCGGCTCCATCAGGATCTCGGCCCCGTGCGCCCGCGCGCGTTCGCAGTGTGCGTTCGCGTCCCCGACGCGCACGACGACCGAGTGGGTCGCCTCACCCGGCCGAGGCGGCTGCCGGTCGTACCGGACGTCGCCGGCGATGACGGCGCCGCCGCCGGGGACGTTGAGCTGCGACCGGTGGTTCTCGCCGATCTGCAGCCGTTCGACGAAACCGAAGGCGGCCTCGAGCCAGGCGACCGCCTCGCGGACGTCCGGGTAGATGAGCACCGGGATGACCGTCGGTGAGGGAATCGAGCGGTTCTGCTTCACGGCGGGATCCTAGACGTGCACGAAAGTCGATTTCGGCCCGCCGTGGCCGTCGTACGATCGAGGTTCGGCCGCTGTGGGGGAACCGAGGCCGCTTACCCGACGCGGCTGCTCAGCTCGGAGAGGACGTCGTCGAGCGCCGAGAGCGCCGCTTCGAGCTGGGCGTCCGTGACCGGCAGGCTGAGGTTCACCATCCCCCGCGGCGCGATGTAGATCCCGCGCTCGTAGAGTCCCAGGAACAGGAGCTCCTGCAGAGCGGGATCGCGGCGTCCCGACCCGGCTCCGTCGACGGGAGGCACGGGAAGCGCGTGCAGCGTCAGCATCGAGCCGTACCCGGAGACGCTCACCGGGAGGCGATACCGGCCGACCAGCTCGCCGACGTCCGCCCGGAACCCCTCGCCGCGGGCGGTGTGGGCGTCCGCCACGTCGGCCGTGTATAGCTCCGCGAGCACGACGCAGCCGGCGGCCATCGTGGCGACGTTGTTGTTGAACGTGCCCGCGTGCGGGATCGAGTTCGGACGTGCGGTGTCGAACTGGTCGAGGATCGCAGCCGAGCCTCCGAACGCCCCGAATGAGAAGCCGCCCCCGATGTACTTGCCGAACGTCCGGAGGTCCGGTTCCACTCCGAGCAGCGCGGCGAGGCCCGAGCGCCCGTGACGAGAGGTCATCACCTCGTCGGCGATGCAAACTGCACGTACCGACCGGGCAGCGTCGAAGACTCCCTCGAGGAAACCGGGCGCGGCGGGAATGCAGCCGCCCGAGCCGAGCATCGGCTCTACGAGGACGGCTGCCAGATCGGCTCCGTGCTCGTCGATCAGCGCGGTCGTCGCCTCGAGATCGTTGTAGGGCGCGACGACGAAGTCGTACGGAGCGTTCCAGGGCGCGACTCCGGTCGAGAAGAACAGCACCCCGCCGTGGTAGCCGCCGTAGAAGACGAGCACCTTCGACCGCCCGGTGAACTGCCGGGCGGCGGTGATCGCCATCAGGTTCGCCTCGGTGCCCGAGTTCGTGAAGCGGACCCGGTCGAGCCCGAACCGCTCGCACATCAACCCGGCGAGCTCGGCTTCGCGCGGATGCACGCCGCCGACGCTCGAGATCTCCCGCATCGCGTCCTGGACCGCGTCGAGGACGCGCCGCGCGCCGTGCCCGAAGAGGCCGGCGGTGTAGTCACCGAGCAGGTCGATGTACTCGTGCCCGTCTGCGTCGACGAGCACGGCGCCGTCGCCGCGGACGAACGTCAGAGCGAACGGCTCGTGGGCGAGGATCGTGCGGGTGTGACCGCCGGGTAGGTACCTGCGGGCCTCGTCGTGGAGGCGCTTGCTCTCCGGGTTCCGGGCGGCGAACGCTCGCCGCTTCTCGGCGAGCAGTGGGGCAAGGTCGGCGGAGACGACCGTGCTCACGCGCCGATTGTCCCATAGGGTTCGTTTCGTGGCTACGCCGACGTTCGGCATCTTCGACCACATCGAGGGGATTCCGGGCACGCCGACGGAGCGGCTCTTCGGGGATCGGCTCGAGCTGATCAAGCTCGCCGACGAGGCCGGGTTCTCGGCCTTCCATCTCGCCGAGCATCACGGCTCCGACCTGTGCCTGGCCCCAAACCAGGAGCTGTTCATCGCGGCCGCCTCGCAGATCACGACCAAGATCCGGCTCGGCCCGATGGTGAAGCTGCTGCCGCTCCACCACCCGGTCCGGATCATCGAGGACATGTGCGTCGCCGACCAGCTTTCCGGCGGCCGCCTGGACTTCGGCGTCGGCCGCGGGGTTGCCCCGATCGAGCATGCCTGGTTCGGGAGCGACTGGACAGAGAGCAGAGAGCGCTTCGAGGACACGCTCGGGATCATCTGCAACGCGCTGACGGCCGGGGAGATCTCGAGCGAGGGGAGCACGTACCACGACTTCCCGACCGTTCCGCTCGCGACGAGGCCGCTCCAGGACCCGATCCCGTTCTGGTACCCGGGCAACCCGGCCGCCGCCGGGCGCCACGGCATGAGTCTCATGTGGGCGGGCCCGCTGCCGCAGGAGGTCTACGAGACCTACGTCGAGGCCTGGGAGGCGCACCGTGGCGACACGCTCCGCGTCGACGGCCCCGACTCCCGACCGCGCGTGGGGATCACCATGCTGGTCGCGATCGCGCCGACCGAGGAAGAGGCGCTCGAGATCAACCGTCGAGGCATGAGCGGCCTGGTGAGACGTGCGGAGGCGGTCCACGCCCACGACCGTCTGATCCTGTCGGAGGAGGACTGCCAGGCGGCACTCCGCCCGCTCCACAGCATCCTCGCCCACGTCGAGGACGCGATCGCCGCGGGCGCGGGGACGACCGATCAGATCGCCGAGCGCTTCGCCGCCATCCTCGAGCCCGGGCTCGTCGACTACGTCGCGCTCCAGCTGCCCACCGGCGACATGACCTACGAGGAGGCGAGGCGCACGTTCGAGCTCTTCGCCTCGGAGGTCAAGCCGCAGCTCGAGAAGGCCTCTCTGGCGGCGTAGGCGACGGCGTGAACAGACCCCGGCATCTCGAGGGCGAGCTCGTCACCTCCCGGCGCGGCTTCTTCTGGGTGGTCGACGAGACCGTCTCGCTGCCGCAGGGGACTGTTCCGCGCGGTCAGATATTCGTCCAGTGGGAGGCGCCCGAGACCGTGACAAAGCCGTATCCGATCGTGCTCGTCCACGGCGGCGGCGGCCAGAGCACGGATTACCTCGGCACGCCCGACGGCCGTCCCGGTTGGGCCACGTTCCTGGTCCGGGAGGGATACGCGGTGTACGTCGTGGACCGTCCTGGTCACGGGCGCGCCCCCTTCCATCCGGACGTGCTCGGGCCGTTGGGCAGCGTGTTCCCGTACGAGCTGGTCTCCGCACTCTTCACGAACTCCGCGGACGGGCCGATGGCGCATCCGACCGCACACCTCCACACCCAGTGGCCGGGAAGCGGCAACCCGGACGACCCGAGCGTCCACCAGTTCGCGGCCGGGGCCGGCTGGCTGCCCGCGGACTTCCCGGCTGCGCACGCGATCGAACGCGACCGCGGCGCAGCCCTGCTCGACGACATCGGACCGGCGATCCTGATGACCGCCTCCGCCGGCAGCCCGATGGGCTGGCTGACCGCCGACGCGCGTCCGTCGCTCGTCGAGGCGATCGTCTCGCTCGAGCCGATGGGGCCGCCGTTCCTCGTCAACCCCGACATCGGCGTCTCGCTCGACTGGGGCCTCACCGCCGCGCCGATGACCTTCGATCCTCCCGCGGCGTCCCCCGACGAGCTGGCGAAGGCGCCGGTCGGGGAGTGGACGCTGCAGGCAGAGCCCGCGCGGAAGCTGCCGGCGCTGGCGGCGATCCCGATCGCCATTCTCGAGTCGGAGGCCTCCCTCTTCGCCTACTCGTGCCCTGGGACAGCGGCGTTCCTCGAGCAGGCTGGGTGCCGGGTCGACCGGATCGTCCTGGCCGACCACGGTGTCCACGGCAACGGGCACCTGATGCTGATCGAGCGAAACAACCGCGAGGCGCTCGAGCCGATCCTGCGCTGGCTGGACGCGACCGTGAACGGATCTGCGGATTAGTCGGTCTGGCCGCGCCTCGCCTTCGGTGTCGACGATGGCCTGCGGCGAACGCTCGAGCGTGCGCGCGAGAAGGTGAGCTTGCCCGCCTCGTACACCCCGGCGAGATCCACGGCGACCGCGCCGGGGCTCGCCACTGCCTGCAGGCGAAACTCGACTCTCGTCTGCCTCGGCCGCGCCGTGCCGGCGAGAACGACTCGGCCGACACCAGAGGTGACGAACAGATCGATCTTGCCGTCGGCACGCGGCCTGGTCAGCACGTGGTATGCCAGCTCCCAGCCTTTGCGCTCGAGGTCGCGTCGGCGAACGACCACACCCACCTGCGCTTTGGCGGACGCGGCCGCCTCGGCTCGGCCTTGGGCGAGTTGCTCCTCCAGCACGAGCACGAAGGTGTTGCCGCCACAGCGCAGGGACACGGCGCCTTCGCTTGCGAACGCGAGCGCAGGGACAGCCTGCCGGGCCGCTTCGACTGCCTCGTCGAGCTGCTTTCCGCGCATTGGCGCGATGTCGATCGCCGTTGCTGTCCGGCTGCTCACCCGTAGCATCGAGCGTTCGGCCGGGACGTCGAGCTCGACCCCCCGTTCGCCCTGCCGGTGCTCGAGAACCGCTCGCGAGCGCCGCGCCGCCCGGCCGACGGTGCCGCGGCGTCGGCCGAGCGTGCTGAGCGCAGCCCGGGCGTCCTCGCTTCCGGCGGTCTGGAGCCCAGCGATGACGCCGCGCAAAGCCACGTCGTCGTCGACGGTGATCGCTTGCCGGAGCGCGCGAACGGCCTCAGAGGTTCCCATCTGGCCGAGGATTTGCGCGGCCATGCTGCGGTAGCGCGGCACCTCTTTCTCGTCCAAGAGCAGACGCTTCATGTCGGTCGACTTCTGCGGATAGTCCTTACGTCCGAGGAGCGCGAGCGCCAACGGTCTCGACGGCGGCTCGACGCCGTCGAGCACAGCGCGACGGAGCTCCTCGACCGAGTATGCGTCCGCGTCGAGAACGTCTTTCCGGTTGCTTCCGCCGTTCATCCGGCTCTCCATATCGTCGCGCATCAGCATCCGCTCTGGATGAAGCAGTGGTCTTTGATGGTGTTTCCCTGCCCGCTCGTGAGGTTGACCGAGTCTCTGATGCTGCTCGCCTTGCCGCTTTGGCACATCAGGTTGTCGGTTTGGTTGTTCCGATGTTCCAGGCCGAGGTAGTGGCCGAGCTCGTGCGCGAACGAGCGTGCCGTCTGCTCACTTCCCCAGAGACCGCACGTCGACCCGCTCATGCCTTTCGCGTCCTTGTCGCAGGGGCCGTCGACTGGCGAGAGACCGAGAGTCGACCCCCCGTTCGACGGCACGTTCATGTTGTGCGGCATGAACATGTCGATGCCGTCGTTCGGCACCGTCCAGTCCTGGGTCACCTGCTCCAAGTCGTCCTCGCTGGTGGGCGAGTCGAGTCCGTCTGCCTCGGCAGTCGTCACGATCCAATGTTGGACCCGACCGACTCCGACCGTGACCTGGTTGTAGATGTTCCGGGCCTTGTAGATGCTGTAGTCGATTTCGATGTAGTCGCTGTCGGTGAACTGATCGCTTCCCACCGCGATCACGTTGAGGTGGAAGTGCGGGCCCGCGAGCCGGTCTGCCTGACGTCGAAGCGACACGGAGACGCTCGCGCCGGTTGGATCGGGAGGCAGCTGCCAGCGCGCGAACCCGAAGAAGTCGCCCAGGACGGAAATGTCGCCGCCAAGGCCGATGCAGGATGCGAGCGCGCGAATCGATGTCATGCCCCTCCTGTCCTACTGGAGCGCGACGAGAATCGGGATCAGGTCGTGTCCGTCTCGCAAGGGCGCGAGTGCCTTGCCGATCACCGCGCCGAATGCACGCTCTGGATCCTGGGCCTTCATCGCGTGTCCTGGCGTATCCGACGTCGTCAGCAGGTCTCCGACGGCGATCGCCCCTGAATCGGCGTCCACTCGGCAATGAACCCGTCCCGCCAGCGCGATCGGCCTGCCGGCGCAGCTGGTCGGATCCCGGCCGAGCACGATCCCCGGCCGCAGCCCGCCGGCCCCGGAGACAACGCCGGCGACGCGACGGTCATATGCGCCTTCGCTTTGGCACAGAGCCCCGTCGTCGCCGATGACGACGACGCTGCCTTCGCTGACGCCGGCGTCGCGGATCTCGAAGTGCTCGGCGCAGTCGGCCCCGAAGAGCTTGATGTCGCCTGCTCCCCCGTCCAAGTGGATCCGCACGTTGCCGGCGTCGTCCCAGACACGAATGTCGCCCTCGTTCCCGGCCGCGCCGACATCGACCAACGCGAACTGGCCGTCGACGTGGAAGACCTGGCGGCCGGCGCCGTCGCGGACGATGATGTCGCCCTCGTTTCCGTCGGCGCCGACGTAGAGGGCGGCGTACTGCCCGTCGAAGTGAAAGACCTCCCGGGCGGAGGCATCACGGACGATGATGTCGCCTTCGTTGCCGCTGGCGCCGACATAGACCGCCGCCGTATCGCCGTCGACGTGGAAGATCTCGTTGCCTCTCCCGTCGCGGACGATGATATCTCCCTCGTTTCCCTCGACACCGACGTAGAGCGCGGCTGTGTCCCCGTCGACGCGGAAGACCTCGTTGCCCTTGGCGTCGCGGACGACGATGTCGCCTTCGTTCCCGCTCGCGCCTACGTACAGCGCTGCGTCATCGGCTGCGAACTGCAGTACGTCGCGGCCGCCGCCATCGCGCGCGACGAGGTCGGCTCCGTTGCCACTTGCGCCGACCGTCAGCGCCGCAGCGGCGCCGTCGACGACGACCACGTCGCTTCCGGTGGCGTCGCGCACGATCACGTCGCCGGCGCTTCCCTCAGCCCCAAGCGTGAGCATCGCTTCGCTCGCGTCGAAGCGCAGGACCTCCCGCTGGACGCCGCCCAACTGGCGGAAGACGACGAGATCGCCCTCCTGCCCGTCGATGGTGACGAGCGTCTCGCCCGTTGCGGTCGTGACGGTGATCGTGCCGGTCTGACCATCGATCGTCACCCGCGCCGCATTGGCGGCGTCGGCAACGACGAGCACGCCGTCCTGGCCGTTCCCGCCGACGGTGACGTCGCCCGTGTCGCCGTCGAGCAGGATCGTCGCATTGTTGGCGCCGTCTTCGATCTGGACGAGCCCTTTGAACTGATGCATCAGATCACTCCTCGATCGCGCGGGGGCCGATTTCTGTCCGGTCGGTCATTGCCACCAATAGCGCCGCGGTGTCACCGGTCCGTCACCGCCGCGTCACTCCCGAGCGCCTAGAGTGCTCGCGCGTGACTCGCTCGTATCTGAATCGAGTTCCTGAGTTGGATGTGTCCTCGGCGCCGACCTGGAATGCAGGTGGACCGCTCGAGGTCTTGGAGTTTTCGCCTCCGGTCGAAGTCGATCGGCGGTCGGCGTTGGTGGAGGCGACGGTCCAGCCCGGATCTCCTCGAATACGGCGAAGAGCGGTCTCGCATCGAGCCCGCGCGACTCGTTCGAGGCTCCTGCGGCACGCCTGGTGCGACTCGAGGACGCCATGCCGGAGACCCGTATGTGTGTCGCGATGAGCCCACGTGGAGTCGGTCCGCGAAAGGCGAGGCCTCGTCCTCGAGCTCGGCTGCGGCAGCGGCACGTTGACCCGTCACCTCGTCGAGGCAGGCCACCGCGTCCTCGCGCCCGACGCCTCGCCGCACATGCTCGAGCTGGCCCGTGAGGCTGTCCCAAGCGCCGAGGAGCTTCGGCTCTCGAGGCTGCCGGACGACCCGCTGCCCGAGTGCGATGCCGTCGTATCGGTGGGTCATGTGCTGAGCTACTTGCCGAATGAAGACTCGCTCGAGGCAGCGTTGGCTGCGGCAGCGAAGGCGCTGCGCCGGGGCGGCGTCTTTGCGATCGACCTCCTCGACCTCCGCTACGGCGCCGAGCGGGCGGGCGACGAGACCCGAGGCCGCGTCGGGGACGACTGGGCGGTGGTCGTCAAGCTGTCCCGTCCCGACCAGCGGCTCTACGTACGCGAGATCACGACGTTCCTACGCAACGAGGACGGTTCCTGGCGCCGTCACGACGAGCGCCACGAGAACGTTCTCGTCGAAACGACTCGCATTCCGGCCGTCCTGGCGACGCATGGGGTCGACGTCCGCGTGGAGGAATCGTTCGGCGAGGAGGAGCTGCCCCCGGGGCTCGTGGCCATCGTGGGCAGTCGTCCCAGTCAGGCGTCACTGAGGAAAGAGAGCAGCAGTGCGTTGACTTCGTCGGCGCGTTCTGGCAGGTGACCGGCGTCCTTGATGGCCACGAGCTGCGCATCCTCGATCGAATCGGCGACGTGTGCGGCGACTGCGTGCATATCCGCAACGTCTTCCTCACCGACGAGCACCAATGTGGGGCACCGGATCTCGCCCAGGCGCCCGCTGATCGGAGGGTCGAGAACTTCCTCCTCGCGAGCACCTGCCTCCCAAGCGCCCTGCTGCATCTCGTAGGAGCGGAGCACCATCGCGGTCACTGTCGCCCGCATACCTGGGTCGACCTCGTCCGGCGAGCGATTCGGCCCGTCGACCCACATCCGAACACTGGCCTCGGCCGCCGTATCGAAGTCGCCCGAGTCGTAGGCTGCTTCTTCCGCGGCCCAGCCGGCGCGCGTCTCGTCAGACCACTCCCAACCGGGAAGACCAGGCGCGATCAACACCAGACGTTCTACGAGGTCCGGCCGGTGGAGCGTCAGCTCGAGCGCAACGCGCCCGCCGAGCGAATTGCCAACCACCGCGGCAGGACCGGCAAGGCATGCTTCGGCGTCCCGCACATAGGAGAACGGTGCAGGCTCGAGCCGGCATCCTCCGAACCCGCGCAGATCAGGCGCGATCACACTAAGACCGGCGGCTTCCAAGACCTCGACCTGGGTATGCCACATGCGGCTGTCCGCGATCCCCGCATGAAGCAGCAAGACGTCGTCCACGGCGTGTGGCCGGCGCATCCGGCCAGCCAACCACACACGATCGACGTCTACAAGGCCACGAACCTTCAAGGGGACATCGCGTGCCTGCCTCAGCGTCCTGTTGGGGTGGGTGCTTCGACCGGGAGAGGGAGGTTGCTCAGGTCACAGGACACTCGGCCAACCGACGGTCGCACAGCAGGGGCACAATCCGGCTATGGACGTGGTGATCAGGCCACCGACGCCAGAAGACGCCGAGGGTCTGGCCAAGGCCTCACGCGACCTCGGGGAGCAGTACCGCAAGCTCGAGCCGCATCGGTTCCAAGTTCCGGAGCGGGCAGCACTGCTCCAGTGCCTCGCGGAGACGCTGACGGAGCCGGTACCCGATGATGAGCTGTGGCTCGTCGCCGAACTCGATGGCGAGGCGGTGGGAGACGCGCAGGCACAGCTTCACGAGCCAGTGGCCAACGCAGCCATCCAGCCGGGACTCGATGGCAGTCGCCGGCGCGTGTACCTGGGCTACCTGGCGGTTCAGGCCGAGCACCGAGGGCGCGGGATCGGCGGTCGCCTACTGAGCGCAGTCGAGGATTGGGCGCGGGAGAAAGGCGCCGAGTTGCTCCTCACGGACACGAACCTGCGGAGCAACGTCGGCGCGGTCGAGTTCTACGAGTCGCACGGATTCGAGAAGCAGGCGGTGATCCTCCGCAAAGGGCTCGCCTAGCCCTCCTGCGGCGCGAAGCGCTCAGGCGACATTTCTAAAACACTCCCACACAGGATGGAGTGCTGTTCCTAGCTCGGTGGACGGGCACGAGAGCCGGTCCGCATCGCGTCTTGTCGAGACGCGACAGGTAGCACGATCAGAGGCAGGCTCATCCCGAGGCGTTCGGAGCCGGGATCAGGCCGAGCTGCTCGAGCATGAGCAGCCGGTCGAACATCAGATGGAATGAGACATGTTTGCCATTACGGCACCGCAGGACCTGGATGTAGTCCACCTTGACGGGGCGGCCGGTCGCGGCACACGCCTCCTTGCCCTCGCCTCGCATTCCGCCAGGCGCCTCGAAGACAACGTCGTCCGCAAGCACATCGGCCCGTTGTTGGCGACGAGAGTCTGAGCGTATCCGAGTGGTCGTCAACGAGCATCGCACAGTGCTCCCTGATCGTCTGGGGACATGCCTGAATGCCTGTACAGCGGAGTCGTCTCCCCCCACGGCGGCGCGGGGATTCCTATGGGCGACCGTGTAGCGTCTTCAGGGTGACGCGGTTCGTCGTCGATTGCGAGACGCTGCTTCGGATTGCTACCGGCGAGATCGAGGTCGCCGCTGAGCACCAGCTCCTCGCGCCGACGCTCGTTCGCTCGCAGGCGCTGTCAGCGCTGTACGAGGCGGCCCGCCGGGGTGAGATCTCGGCCAGCGAGGGAATCGAGCGGTTGAGGCGGATCAACTCGCTGAAGGTTCGCTTCCTCGGGGACAAGGTGCTTCAGCGGCAGGCGTGGAAGGTTGCAGACCAGCTGGGGTGGGAGACTACGTACGACGCCGAGTACGTGGCGCTGACGAAGCTACAGGCGGACGTCTTCGTCACCTCCGACGGCAATCTGGCGCGGGCGGTTGCCGGCCTTGTCGAGACGGCGACGGTCGACGATCTCCGCACAGCCTGAACGGCGGGCGTGTGGGTCCTCGCGCGAAACGCGCCGACGTAGGCAGCGACTCCGCGAAGGATTCCCGCCGCTGATGTCTGACCCGTCCGCTACGACCTCGGCTCGACGACCCGGGTCACGACCCAGCGGTGCTTGCCGATCTTGCGGTCGCGGACGAACCCGAGCTTCTCGTAGGTCGAAAGAGCACCGTTGTAGAGGAACCGGCGGGCACGGCACCGGCGTCCTCTGGGTATCCCTCGACGGCTCCCCCGCCAAGGCCCGCGATGAGATCGACCGGACCGGCGAGCGCCGCGCTGGCCACGCCCTGACGCCGGTGCCCTTACCGACGTAGCAACATGCGATCCGCCAGTCCGGCACGGCTGTCCGATCCTGTCAGCCTGCGCACCGTCCACTCGCACCTACGATCCATCTACCGCAAGCTCCAGGTCGGCTCGCGGAGCGAAGCGACGCGCTGGGCCGTCGAACGCCGTCTCGTCTAACGCATCCCGGGCGAAGCTCGTCGCGTCGAGGATTTCGTCTTTGAGTCGAGTTTGTGTAAGACGCCTAACGCCGGGGAAATGGAGGCGGCGGGAATCGAACCCGCGTCCGCAGCCGCACCGGTCTGAACGTCTACAGGTATAGCTCGCCCTTGCGATCTCGCCCGGACGGCCGGTGGGTGAGCGACCTACCGCCGGGCCAGCCATCCTGTGGTCTCACCCCTCCGGCGATTGGCGCTCCTTCGGGGCCAGCCCGTTCATGACGCCGCTGCCCTCGCCACGGGCCGAGCGAGGAGCGACGCGTTGCCTAACTCAGTTAGGCAGCGAGTGCGAGTTCGTTATCCGCACTTACGTTGGTTCCCGGTTGTTTTACGAGGCCGACCGGGGACCTCGACCTGCAGCTCAGCCGGAGAACCGACCACGTCGA
>JBKOVQ010000189.1:0-4092 GCA_046723985.1 Actinomycetota bacterium
TCCAGGTGGGCTGCCGCGGCGAGATGCCGCGCTTTGCGATCGCGCTTCGCGAGCGTCTCGTAGGCGACGCGGCGAAGCAGGTCCTGCAGGAACCCGTACTGACCGTGCTCGGGTGAGCGCGGATCCGCCTGGACGCCCAGCAGCTCCTTTCGGGTCAGCGAGGCAAGGACCGAATCGAGGTCCTGCTCGGAGAGGCCGGAGATTGCAGCGAGGGCCTGCTTGGTGAACGTCTTGCCGAGGACGGCGCCGTCCTGGAGGACCCGGCGCTCGTCGGCCGTCAATCCGTCCAGGCGGGCGGCGATCAGCGCATGCAGCGTCTCCGGGACCTCGAGCATCTCGACCGTGCCGGTCGGGCGGTAGACCGATTCCTCCTGGATCAGCGCGCCGCGGTCGAGCAGCATCCGAACGGTCTCGACCGCGTACAGGGGAATACCCTCGGCACGCTCGAGGATCTGATGCCGAAGCGTCTCGGGAAGACCCGGGACGAGCCCGGCGAGCAGCTCCTCCATGGCCGGCTCTGCGAGAGGCTCGAGGTAGATCGACGTGAAGTTCCGGCTCGCCGTCCCCCAGGTCGGCCGACGCTCCTGCAACTCCGGCCGCGCCAGGGTCATGACGAAGAGCGGCGAGCTCCGCGACCAATCGAGCAGGTACTCGATGAAGTCGAGGAGCGACGCGTCCGCCCACTGCATGTCCTCGAAGACCATGACCGTCGGGTAGACGTCGGCGAGGCGCTCGAAGAAGAGACGCCAGGCCGCAAACAAATCCTCGCGCTCGAAGCGGGTGTTCTCCTCGAGGCCGAGCAGATGGCGAAGGCGCGGCTCGACGAAGCGCCGCTCCTCCTCGTCGGGCAGGTGCTCCTCGACGACCGCCGCCAGCTTGGCGAGCGCCGAGGCCGGTTCCTCGTCCTCGGCGATCCGCGCCCGCATCCGGACCATGTCCGCGAGCGCCCAGTACGTCACCCCTTCGCCGTACGAGAGACACCGTCCCCGGTGCCAGTACGTGATCTGCGCGATCCCGTCGAAGTACTTGTAGAACTCCCACGCCAGCCGCGACTTGCCGATCCCAGCGATGCCGGTGATCGAGATCAGCTGTGGCTTCCGCTCGTCCGAGCACGTATGGAAGAGATCCTTGATTCGCCGCAACTCGCCATCCCGGCCAACAAACGGCGCTTCGAGGCCGGTCGACTTGAGCGAGCCGCGCGCGCCCGAGACGACGCGGAGCGCTCGCCAGAGCGGCACAAGCCCCGTCTTCCCTTTCAGCTCGTGCGAGCCTGCGTCCACGTAGACGATCGTCTGGTCGGTCGCCCGCTTCGTGGCCTCGCCGACCAGCACCGTCCCCGGCTCGGCCAGCGACTGGATCCGCGACGCCGTGTTGACGAGATCTCCGGCAACCATGCCCTGGCCCTCGGCACCGATCGTCACCGCCGCCTCACCGGTCAGCACTCCGGCCCGCGCACCCAGATCGAGGGCTCCGACCTCGTCCCCGAGCGCGGTCACGGCGGCAACGAGGTCGAGGGCGGCGCGAACCGCCCGCTCGGCGTCGTCCTCGGTCGCCGCCGGCGTCCCCCACACGGCCATCACCGCGTCGCCGATGAACTTCTCGACGGTGCCGCCGTAGAGCTCGATCAGCCGCCGGCAGGTGTCGAAATAGCGTGAGAGAAGCTCGCGCGTGTCCTCGGCGTCACGCGTCTCCGAGGCCGAGGTGAAGCCGACCAGGTCGGCGAACAGCACCGAGACCAGCCGCCGCTCGGCCGCCGGCGCCTCGGGTGTCTCGCGGGCCACGGGAGCGGTGCCCAGAGCCGTCCCGCACTCGCCGCAGAACTTGACCCCGGGCGTATTCGCGCTGCCGCACTCGGCGCAGATGACGGCCAGCGGGCGTCCGCACTCGCCGCAGAACTTCCGTGTGGCCTCGTTTTCCGTGCCGCATGACGAGCAACGCATCTATCCAAGGGTAATCCGTTACACGAGGGTTGCCAGCATCACCCAGGCGCCCGCTCGTTCGCCGACCCTCGTGAACCCGTGGTGCTCGTAGAGGTGGATTGCGTCGTTGTCCGGCTCCACGCTGAGGCTGATCCGCGCGAACCCGTCGTCCCGGGCCTGCGCCAACAGCGCCTCGAGCAACCCCCGGCCCAGCCCGCGGCCGCGCCTGCTGGGCACGATCGCAATCGTCAGCTCCGGCGTACCCTCCTCGACGAAGCCGTAGCCGGGCTCGTCCGGCGGGAACAACCTGTACCAGGCGGCGCCGACCGGCTGGAACTCGTCGATCGCGACCAGTGCGTGATCGCCGGGCCTACCCCAACCGGCGACGTAGCGCTCGAGCGGCACGTCGGCCTCGGTTCCCCAGCGTGCGTAGTACGCGTGGCGGAGCATGTCGCGCAGGAACGGCAGGTCCTGCGCGCCCGCCGGGCGAATCACGTGATTTCCTCGGTGAGCTGGATGCGGTTCCCGTCCGGGTCGAAGATGTCCACGAGTCGGACCTGCCCGTGGAGCTCGAGGATGACGCCGACCTCGACGCCCTGGCTGCGCAGCCGCTCGACCTCCGCACGGAGGTCGGGCACGCTCACCGAGGCGACGCCGCCCTCGTCGCCCTGCGCCTCCCACAGGGCGATCTCCATGTCTTCGCGCCTGAGGCGGGCCCACCTGCCGTCCTCGTCGGTGAACGTCTCCTTGAACCCGAGCACGTTCTGGTAGAAGGCCCGCGCCGCCGCCAGGTCGCGGACGCGGTACCACACGCTCACAGCGTTAGACCCGGCTCCTCGAGGAACTCCTTGACCGTCCGGAGGAAGTCGGCTGCCGTCGCGCCGTCGATCGTGCGGTGGTCGCAGGTGAGGGTCATCGTCATCATCGGCCGCGCAACGAGTTCGCCTTCTTGAACGACCGGGCGCTTCTCGATCGCCCCCACGGCGAGGATCGCTGCCTGCGGCGGGTTGAGGACGGCGACGAACTGCTCGACGCCGTACATGCCGAGGTTCGAGATCGTGAAGGTGCCGCCTTCGAGGTCGGCGGCCTGGAGCTTCCCGTCGCGCGCGCGACCGACGAGATCCGCGCGGGCGACGGCGATCTGCGCGACGGTCAGGGTCTCGCAGCCCGGAATGACGGGAACCAGCAGCCCGCGCTCGGTCGCGACCGCGATCCCGACGTTTGCGGACGGGTGAAGCTCGATCGCGTCGCCGGCGTACAGTGCGTTCACCTCGCGGTGGCGCATGAGCGCGACGGCGCAGACCTTTGTGAGCACGTCCGTCACGGTCGGCCGCTCGTCGGGATGCCGCTCGACCAGGCGGGCGCGCAGCTCCTGCGCACGGGTCATGTCCGCGGACATGACGATCTGGAACGCAGGTGCCGCCCACGCCTCCGTCATCCGGCGGGCGACCGTCCGGCGCAGCGACGTCAGCTCGACACGCTCGACCTCGCCCGGGCGCGCCGCCGCCCGGGCGGGAGCGGCCGTAGGCCCAGCCACTGCCGCGCGCTCGACGTCCTCGGCGACGATTCGGCCCTCGGGCCCGGTGCCGGACAGAGCGGCGAGGTCGATGCCTCGCTCGCGCGCAATCCTGCGGGCAAGCGGCGAGGCCTTGATCCGTCCGTCGCTGGGGACCGTCCCCTCGACCGGCTCGGGCTCGACCCGCGGCTGCTCAGGGACGGTCACCGCAGAAACCGCCACGGGCTCCGGCTTCGCCTCGGCCTCCGGCGCCGCCTCGACCTCCGGCACCTCCTCCCCGGCCTCACCGAGGAACGCGACCGGCGTCCCGACCGGCACCTCGCCCTCCGGGACGAGGATCCTCAGGAGCACGCCGCCGAAATCAGACTCGACCTCCTGGGTGACCTTGTCCGTGTCGAGCTCGTAGAGCGGCTCGCCCTTCTCGACCTGGTCGCCCTCGGCCTTCAACCAGCGGACGATCGTGCCCGACTCCATACCCTGGCCGAGCCGCGGGAGGATCACCTGTTCAGCCACTGCGCTGCACCGTCCTCCGGATCGCCTCGAGCACGTCGTCCGCGTGCGGGACGACGAAGTTCTCCATCACGGGAGCGAACGGGATCGGCGTGAACTTCGAGCCCACCCGCTCGACCGGCGCGTCCAGCCAGTCGAACGCCTGGT
>JBKOVQ010000245.1:0-3552 GCA_046723985.1 Actinomycetota bacterium
GCAGGGAGTACTGCTGCGTCGCGATCTCGCCGAGTCGAGTCCCCAGGGCGAGGATTACGTCCGCATCCCGAACCCGAGCGGCGAGCCCGGGGTCCATCCCGATCGTCAGCGGGCCGGCGTAGACCGGCGAGGCGTTGTCGAGGTAGTCCTGTCGGCGGAACGAGGCGGCGACGGGGACGTTCGAGCCCTCGGCGAATTCGAGCACGTCGCGGCTGGCCTGCTCGCTCCACCCTCCGCCGCCGACGACGATCAAGGGCCGCTCCGCCGCCGCGAGGATCTCGACGGTGCGCGCGACGTCCTCGGGGGACGCCGAGGCCCGAGCCGGCCGGTACGGAGCGGCGTCCGGGACGTCGACCGCGTCGTCCTGCACGTCCTCGGGCAGCGCGATCACCACCGGCCCCGGCCGGCCGGACGTGGCCGTGTGGAAGGCGTGGGAGACGAGCTCCGGCACCGCTGCCGCGTCCTCGAGCGTCGTCACCCACTTCGCCATCTCGCCGAACATCCGCACGTAGTCGAGCTCCTGGAATGCCTCTCGTCCGAGGTGGCGTCGCGGTACCTGCCCGACCAGCAGGACGAGCGGAGTCGAGTCCTGGTAGGCGGTGTGGATCCCGACGGCGGCGTGGGTGGCACCCGGCGCGCGGGTGACGAGGCAAACCCCCGGGCGGCCGGTCAGCTTGCCGTACGCCTCGGCCATGTTCGCGGCGGCAGCCTCGTGGCGCGTGGTGTAGAGGCGGATCGGCGACTGCCCGATCGCCTCGAGCACGGAGATGTAGCTCTCACCGGGGACGCAGTACGCCGTGTCCGCGCCGTGGACGAGCAGCTGGTCGACGAGGATGCGCGCGGCCGTGCGCACCTAGAAGGCGATCGGGTACTCGCCGTAGACGGTCGGGCGCTGGAGCTTCGGCCGGTCCTCATCCGCCGCATCGACGTACCGGATCGTCCGCTTCCCCGCCCACTCCGGCGGCAGGAGGAGGACGCGAACGAAGGCGCTCTCCTCGGTCGTCGAGGCCGTGGCCAGCACCGGCTCCGGGCCGCTCTCGAACCACGGATCGCCGGGGCCGTAGTCGTGCGTCTCGCCGCCCGCCTCGATCCGAATCGAGCCGTGCAGCAGGTAGCGGATGCCGGGGCCGGGATGGGTGTGCCGATAGGCGATCCCTCCCGGCGGGAAGTCGATCCGGTCGTGCCGCATCAGCCAGCCGGGCTGGACGGTCACCGAAGCGGCGAGCAGCTCGTCGCCGGGCTCGGCGTCGAGCAGCTCCCAGACGAGGGTCGTTCCGTCGTCGAGTTCGTAGACGACGGCGTTCTGCGCACGGTGGTGCGCTCTGGACAGTGAAAGGATCAATGGAAGTACTGGCCGCCGTCGATGACCATCGTCTGGCCGGTGATGAAGTCGGCGGCCGGAGTGCACAGGAAGACAACTGCGCCCACGACGTCCTCCGGCACCTGGTCGCGCTGGATCGTCCTCGCGGCGACTGTGACGTCGCGCAGCTTCTCGACCACCTCGGGATGCGCCTCGACGCCTGCGCTCATCGTGAAGCCGGGGGCGACGCAGTTGACGTGGATCCCGTCCTTGCCGAGCTCCTTCGCCAGCGCCCGGGTCAGCGCGACGATCGCACCCTTCGAGGTGACGTAGTGCACGAGGAACGGGACGCCGCGGAACGGCGTGCCGGAGGAGATGTTCACGATTTTGCCGCCGTCGCCCTGAGCACGCATCACGGGCACCGCCGCTCGGCAGGTGAGGAACATGGAGGCGACGTTCACGTCCATCACCTGCCGCCACTCCTCGAGCGGGATCTCGGTGAATGGTCGCATCGCGAGCGAGGCGTAGAGGCCGGCGTTGTTGATCAGGATGTCGAGGCGCCCGTGGCGGTCGAGCGTCTCGTCGACCATGCGACCGACGTCGTCCTCGTCCGAGACGTCGGCGCCGATGCCGCCTTCAGGCGGGTTGAGGTCGGCGACGACGACGATCGCGCCCTCGGCGGCGAGGCCGGCGGCGATTGCAGCGCCGATCCCCTGCGCCCCGCCGGTGACAATCGCCACCTTGCCCTCGAGCTTCTCCGTCACCGAAGCGGGGAGAACGAGGTCGGGATCAGGATCCGGTTCTCCTGGGTGTGGATCAGGGGCTGGACCTTGGCGAGGAAGGCGACCCAGGTCTGGTCGGCCTGGAGCTCCGCCCGCCGCCGTTGCCGTTCCGCGTAGTCGTCGTACGCCCAGAGGTGCGTATAGGTCGAGAGTTTTCCGACGTCGGTGGTGAAGGCTCCGATCAGCCGGCCGAGGTAGCACTCCTGGAGCGCGATCCCCTCGCTCGCGTAGAGCCCGACGAGCTCGTTCAGCTTGCCCGTGTAGACGTGGTAGTCGCGCTGCTCGACGATCACACGGCGATTCTACGATGCACCTTGAGAATGTCCGTTCGCGACCATGTCGCCCCGGCGCTCCTCGACTTCCTCGGTCGGCCGATGGAGCGGAAGCCGCCGATTCGGGAGAACCGGCGGAAGCTGCTCGCCGCGGCGAGCGGCCGTGTGCTCGAGGTCGGCGCCGGCACCGGGTTCAACCTGGCGCACTACCCCGAGGGGGTCGACGATCTCACGCTGACCGACGAGCTCGACGGCATGCTGCGGCGCGCGGAGCGCCGGGCCGGCGAGGCCGGTCGGCGGGTAGCCACGAGGACGGCGTCGGTGGAGAGCCTGCCGTTCGAGGACGGCACGTTCGACACCGTCGTCGGGTCGCTGCTCCTCTGCTCCGTCGACGATCAGGACCGGGCGCTGGCCGAGATCCGGCGAGTGCTGAAGCCCGGCGGGCAGTACCTCTTCCTCGAGCACGTCCGCTCCTCCGACCCAAGGGTCGCCCGCAGCCAGGACCGGTGGGAAGGAGCCTGGCGCGTGATCACGATGGGTTGTCACCCCAACCGCGACACGCTTCCCCGGATCCGGTCCGTCTTCGCGGTCGAAGAGCTGGAGCAGAGCGAACTCCCGCTCGGGCCGAAGATCGTCAGGCCGTACGTGCTCGGACGGGCGATCGCGACGCCGGCGTAGGTCGAGGCGGGCCTGCGCGCAGCCGACGGTTTTCCACAACCAGTGCCTGGCACCGGACGTGTGACGAAACCGTGACTTTTCGTCCACAAGCGCTCGGTTGGCCGCCTGCGGGGACAGTCGACTTCGGGGACAGTCCCTAGACGCCGGCGAGCGCGAGGTACTTGAGCTCGAGCCAGTCCTCGATTCCGTACTTCGAGCCTTCCGGCCCACGCCGGACTCCTTCATCCCGCCGAACGGTGCGACCTCGGTCGACACGAAGCGGTGTTAATGCCGACGATCCCGTAGGTCGAGCGCCTCGGAGACGCGCCAGATCCGCCCGACGTCTCGGCTGTAGAAGTACGCCGAGAGCCCGTACGGCGTGTCGTTGGCGATCCGGACCACCCTCCTCCTCGGTGGAGAAGTGCGATCGCGGCGACCGGGCCGAAGGTTTCCTCGAAACTGATCGCCATCGCCGGCGTGATCCCGGTGAGGACGGTCGGCTGGAAGAACGTCCGCCCGAGGTCGTGGCGCTCTCTTGCGA
>JBKOVQ010000112.1:0-6590 GCA_046723985.1 Actinomycetota bacterium
GACCGTTCCGGGAAACACGTGACCATGCCACGCTCGATCTGGTCCGGAACGATCTCGTTCGGCCTCGTCTCGATCCCGGTCCGGATGGTCGGCGCGGTGTCCGAGCATGCCGTCCACTTCAACCTGCTGCACCGCAAAGACCGGTCGCCGATCGGCTACGAGAAGGTCTGCAAGAAGGAGGACAAGCGGGTCCCCGACGACGAGATCGTCAAGGCGTACGAGGTCTCGAAGGGCAAGTACGTCGAGGTCGAGGACGCCGACTTCGAGGCGGCGCGCACGGAGGGCTACCACGCCTTCGACATCTCCGACTTCGTCGACGTCGACGAGATCGACCCGATCTACTTCGAGCGCAGCTACTACCTCGTGCCGCAGGACGGCGGCGAGAAGGTCTACACGCTGCTGGTGCGGGCGATGGAGGACGCCGGTCTCGCTGCGGTCGGGACGTTCGTGATGCGCGAGCGCGAGCACCTCGGCTGTCTGCGGATCCGTGACGGCGTGATCACTCTCGAACGGATGTACTTCGCGGACGAGATCCGGCCGGCCGACGAGCTTCGGCCCGAACGGGCTCGCGTGAGTCATCAGGAGCTGGACATGGCGGCGGACCTGATCGACCGGTTCAAGGGGTCGTTCGATCCGTCGAAGTACTCGGACACCTATACCGACAAGCTGCTCGAGGTGATCCGGAAGAAGGAGAAGGGCGAGACGGTGACCGTGGAGGAGCCGGAGCCGGCGCCGGAGGAGGCGCCGGACCTGATGGCGGCGCTCCGGGCGAGCATCGAGGCGCACTCGGGCTCAGCGCGGCGGTCGTCGTCGCGGCGCGCGTCGAGGCGGACGTCCTCAGGCCGTCGGAGCTCGCGTGGCCGGTCGAGGCGCTAGACAGAGAAGAGAAGAGCCGCCGAGTGCGGCGGCTTGAGTGGAGCCGACGGGACTCGAACCCGTGGCCTTCGCGCTGCCAGCGCGACGCTCTCCCAGCTGAGCTACGGCCCCAGAGTCGCCCAGTGTAGCGCCGCCCGGACGTCGTGACGCGAACCGAGGGAGGTCGGATGTGCGGAGCTGCGGCTAGGCCGAAACGGCTTCGACCGAGACCGACGGCACGTCGCCCCACAGATCCTC
Organism: Actinomycetota bacterium; assembly: GCA_046723985.1. Classification (GTDB taxonomy): domain Bacteria; phylum Actinomycetota; class Thermoleophilia; order Gaiellales; family Gaiellaceae; genus DATBLE01. The sequence continues at coordinate 1,114 of JBKOVQ010000112.1, forward strand.
GAGTCCGTAGTACGCCCGCGCTTCCGGCGTGAAGACGTGCAGCACGACGTCGATGTAGTCGGCGACGATCCACTTGGCCTCGCCGACGTCGGTCGACGTCGGGAGTGTCCGCGACTCGGCCTTGAGGCTCGCGTAGACCTCGTCGTAGATCGCCTTCGTCTGCCGCGGGTTCTGGCCCGTGCAGATCACGAAGTAGTCGGTGTAGGTGCACACCGGCGTCATGTCCAGGATGACGACGTCCTTTGCCAGCTTCTCCTGGGCCAGACCGGCGATGCGGCGTGCTTGCTCGAGTGGTGTCAGTCAGTTCTCCGGTTCGTGACGTGCGCAGTCTAGCCTCGGTAGAGGCCGAGCCGGGCGATCGCCTCAGCCACGGCAGGGGGAACCAGGCCGTCGATTGGCTCGCCACGGGCGGCCAACGCCCTGATCTCGCGCGACGACACCCGGACCGGTTCGAGGTCGAAGTAGAGGACACGATCCGGCTCCGGCTCAGAGCGAGGGAAGCCTGGGCGCGCCGCCACGCCGAGGCGGGCGAGCTCGAGCACTGTTTCCGGCTCCTTCCAGTTCGGGAAGTCGCGGTATTCATCGGCGCCGATCAGGAACACCGGATCGTCCCACTGCTGCTCACGCAGCATGTCCACCGTCCGCGCATGGTGATCGAGGATGACCTCCCGCTCCTCGAATGCGAGCCGTGCGAGCTCCAGCCGCGTCTCCGCCGGCGCGTGCGCGTCCTTGTGTCCCGGGTCGGCGACGACCACGACGACGACACGTTCCAGTCCGAGCTCGCGCTGAGCGGCGTCGGCCAGCGCGACATGGCCGATGTGCGGAGGGTCGAAGGCCCCACCGAGGATGCCGGTCACTCGAGCACCAGCGTCTCGTCGCCGACCTCGACCTCGGTGCCTCGGCGCGCGCCCGCGGCGCGCAGCGCAGCCTTCAGCTTCTCCTCGGACGGCGGTCGGCCGTGCACCCGGAACCCCCGGTCGGTGCGCAGGATCCGGAACGCGGGCGCCTGCGGCTGTGGCCGGTAGACGAGGAAGTCGGCGAGGCCGTCGGGATCAGCCTCCGGCGGCGGCGCAGGCGGGCAGAGCTCGAACAGCTTCCGTTTGAAGTCCTCGATTCCCGCGCCCGTCGCCGCCGAGACCGCGAACACCCCGGCGATCCGATTGTCCTCGACCGCCAGCACAGGTGTCTCGGCGAGCAGGTCGGTCTTGTTGAGGACGACCGCCTGCCGCCGCTCGTCGAGCCCCGCGCCGTACTCGGCCAGCTCGCGGTCGATCTGCCGGAACTGGTCGGCCGGATCGCCAGCCGCCGCGTCGATCACGTGCACGAGCACGCGTGCCCGCTCCAGATGCGCGAGGAACTCGTAGCCGAGGCCCGCGCCGCGGCTTGCGCCTTCGATCAACCCCGGAACGTCTGCCACGGTCAGCTGCCGGCCGTCCGGGGCATCGACGGTGCCGAGCACGGGCTGGAGCGTCGTGAACGGGTAGTCCGCCACCTTCGGCTTCGCGTTCGAGATGCGCCGCAGGAGCGAGGACTTGCCGGCGTTCGGGAGGCCGACGAGCGCCGCGTCCGCAACTAGCTTCAGCCGTAACTCGAGCTCGGCCTCCTCGCCCGGGAGGCCGGTCTCGGCAAACCGCGGTGCCTGGCGGGTCGGGGTCGCGAAGTGCCGGTTCCCGCGCCCACCTGCCCCGCCCCGGGCAACGGCCAGTCGCGCTGCGGGCGCGACGAGATCGGCCACCAGTTGCTCCTCCTCGAACACCTGCGTGCCCACTGGGAGCCGGAGCTCGACATCGGTGCCGTCCGCGCCGTGCTTGCCGCTCCCCCGCCCCGGCTCGCCGCGTCCCGCTCGGAAGATGCGTTTCGAGCGGAAGCCGGACAGGTCACGGAGGTCCGGGTCGGCGACGAGCGCGACGTCGCCGCCGCGACCGCCGTCGCCGCCGTCGGGACCGCCTTTGGGAACGTGACGCTCGCGACGGAAGCTCAGGCTGCCGTCGCCGCCGCGGCCTGCCTGCACATGGATTCGCGCCCGATCGTGGAACATGCCCGCTCAGGCTAGAACAGCACGTCCCGCGATCACCCAGACGAGGTCGACGAGTTCGAAGGGTTCGTTCTCATCAATCGGCATCTCCGGCCGCCCGGAGACGTACGAGTCGACGACGGTGTGGAACACGGACCGGATCGAGCGGTCTCTCGCGCCCACGGCGCGGCGAACGTTACGCCCCAGAGACGATCGAGACGGTGCGGCGGTCGCCACTTGCCCGGAACTCGATCTTGCCGTCCTGCGTGGCGAAGATCGTGTCGTCGCGGCCGAGGCCCGTGCCCGGGCCGGGCCGGAAACGCGTGCCGCGCTGGCGGACGATGATCATCCCGGCCTTGACGTCCTGACCAGCGAACATCTTCACGCCCAGCATCTTCGGGTTCGAGTCGCGGCCGTTCCGTGACGAGCCGAGTCCCTTTTTGTGCGCCATTACTCCGCCTTCTCGCTTTGTCGGGTCTTCCTCGTCGTGGCCGGCCTCTTCGCCGCGGTCGCGGCCGGCTTCCTTGTGGCAGGTGCCTTCTTCGGTGTTGCCGCCGGGCTTTCGTCGGTGGCGGTGGCCTCGGACTTCGGGGCCGCCGTGCTCCGCGTCGCCTTCTTGCCGATCGTCTCGATCTCGACCTGCGAGAGGCGGGCGCGGAAGCCGTTCCGCCGCCGGTAGCCCGTCCGCTGCCGGTGCTTGCCGATCGTGATCTTGTCTCCCAGGACGTGACCGACGACCTTGGCGGTCACCTGCACGCCCTTCGGCGCCAACTCGGCGTTGCCGTCGCCGCCGACGAAGAGCACTTCCGGGTGGAAGGTCTTGTTCTCGTCCACGGCAAGGCGGTCCACGAGGAGCCTCTCTCCCTCATGGACGCGATATTGCTTCCCGCCGAGCTTGACGATTGCGTACGTGGTGGCCATGGCTTTAAGCGTGCAAAACGCGGGCAGGCGCCCGCGGCTCGAAGAGTGTAGCCGAGATGACTACGCTCCGGCCGTGCGCAGGGCGTTGATCGTCGTCGCCGTTTCGGCGGCCTTCGCCGCCGCGGATGCCGCTGCGGCGGCAGGCGCCTTCTACAGGTACACGATCCCCGGCTACGGGACGAGTGTCTCGCTGCCCACCTCCTGGAAGTCGGTCGACTACCGGCAGATCCTGAAGACGGGCGTGCTCGACCGGCTGGCGCAGGACAACCCGGAGCTCGCAGGCTCGTTCGCAGCGATGGCGCAGCCGAACTCGCCGATCAAGCTGTTTGCCTATGACCCGCAGGTCGCGAACGGGTTCGCAACGAACGCGAACGTCGTGATCGTGCCGCTGGGAGGCAGCTTGGCTTCTCCGAGTACGCGCGGCAACTCGTGGGCGAGCTCGGGACCGTCCGCAGCGTGTCCCAGCTCCATTGGAGCACCGTACGGCTTCCCGCGGGCCGGGCGGTCCGTTTGAGCTTCCGGCTGACGGTGAACGTCCGCGGTCGCTCGTTGTCGGTGCAGACCCTTCAGTACGGGCTTCTCGACGGCCGGCGAAGCGTCGTCGTCACCTAGTCGGAGCCGTGATCCGGCGAGGTGTCGCCGGAGGCCGCGGTCGTCCGCTTGCGCCGGTTGCGGCCGCCCCGGCTGCCACGCCGGGTCTTCTTCCGAGGTGCCGGCTCGTCGCCGTTGGCGGATTCTGCGCCAAGCTCGGGTTCCGGGACGTGGATCGTCGGAGCCGGAAGCTCGTCGGGAGTCTCGGGCTTGCCGTTCGTCTCCGAGACGGCAGCGGTCGCGGTCGGCTTCTTCCGCCCACGGCCACCGCGGGATCCCCGTCTCGTTCGCTTCTTGGGCGCGGCCGCGGCAGGATCTAGCTCCTCCGACGGGGCCTCCGCGGCCAGGGCCGTTCCGGCTGCTGCCTCTCCGCCTTCGGCGGCCTCCACGGGAACTGCCGGCTTCTTCTTCCGCCCGCGTCCTCCACGGGAGCCGCGGCGAGTCTTCTTCTTCGGACGGTCCTCCGCAGCTGGTTCGGCCGTGTCGGCTTCGCCCTCGGAGACGACCTCCGACTCGGGCTCAACCTCGGGCTCCGCCTCGGCTTCGGGCACGCCGAGCGTCTCCGGCTTCTTTGCGCGGGAGGCACGGGTCGGCTTCTCGGCCTGCGCTTCCGCGGTGATCGGCTCGGTCGTCGCCGGCTCCCCGGCGCCGTCGGCGAGCGACGCGTAGGCGGTCCCGTCGAGTACCCGCTCGACGTGCACCGAGACTTTCTTGCCGACCAGCTTCGCCGCACCACCCACGGCGACGGGGATGCCGTCGACGTGCCCGACCCCGGCGCCGGCGTCGTGGCGGCCGACCTCGACGAGCCTGACCTCGATCGTCTGGCCCTCGGCGACCGGGGCCTCGGACGGCGTGAGCTTCTCGAGCGTGCCTTCTTCGACAACCGTGAAGTGCTCTGACGACACCCCGTCACGACCGACGACGAAGAAGCGGCGCCTCGTCGACGCCTCGATCGCCTGGAGCCGCTGCGCGCCGGAGCCGATCAGGAGCTCGGCGACGTGAGCGTTCAGCTCGACCCTGAAGGCCTTCGTGCGCGGCTTGGAGGCGGCGAGCGCCCGCAGCTTCCGCTCGGCGTCGACGACCGCGGTCGCCTCGGACACGACGACCCCCTCGCCCGCACAGGTCGGGCACTTGCGGGTCAGGATCTCCCGTGGCCCGTCGGTGACGTTCTGGCGCGTCATCTCGACCAGGCCCAGCGGCGAGATCTCGACGACGTAGGTCTTCGTCCGGTCGCGCTCGAGCTCCTGCTGTAGCGCCTGCTCGACGGCCTCCCGGTTCTTCGGGTTGGCCATGTCAATGAAGTCGATGACGATGATCCCGCCGATGTCCCGCAGGCGGAGCTGGCGAACGACCTCCTTCACCGCCTCGAGGTTGTTCTTCGTGACGGTGTCCTCGAGTCGCGCTCCGGACGACTTCGAGCGGGACCCGACAAACCGACCGGTGTTCACGTCGATGACCGTGAACGCCTCCGCGTAGTCGAAGATCAGGTAGCCGCCGGAGGGCAGGTCGATGCGCCGGGAGAGCGTCGAGCGGATCTCCGCGTCGACGCCGAACGCCTCGAACAGCGGCACCTTGTCCCGGTAGCGCGCCACCCGCTCGGCCATGTGCGGCGAGGTCTTCTTCAGGTATCCCTGGATCCGCTTCAGGGTGCGGTCGTCGTCGACCAGCGCCTTCTCGAAGTCGCCCGTGAAGAGATCGCGGGTAACCCGGAGCGGCAGCTCGGCCTCCTCGAAGACGAGGCTCGGGGGCTTTGCTTCTGCGGCGCGGGTCTGGATCTGCTTCCACAGCTTCATCAGGAACTCGAGGTCGAGCCGGACATCGTCGGCCGAGGCACCTTCGGCGGCGGTGCGGACGATGACGCCGCCCTGCTTCGGGGCGATCGCCTTGACGATGTCACGGAGCCGGTTGCGCTCGTCCTCCTCGAGCCGTCGGGAGACGCCGAGGCCCTCCC
>JBKOVQ010000160.1:0-3676 GCA_046723985.1 Actinomycetota bacterium
AGGAGTCGTAGAGCCGGGTGGGGCCGACCTCGTCCAGCGTGACGAAGACGTTCCCCGGCTCAAGCCCGAGCTCGCGGACGAGCGTGTCGCCGACCGCACGCAGCATCAGCGCGACGACCTCCGGTGGCCTCGCCCCGGCGAGGATCGTTGCAATCGGCGGGTGGGTGTCGGGTGGCTGCTCGGCCGGCGCGACGCCTCCTTCGGCGTAGGCGTCGACCGTCTCCCATGTGACCCAGGTGCCGCGCGGCTCCTCCTCGAGCTCGGCCGCCAGCGCGTTCGCGACGGCGATCGAGACGGCGCGCAGATCCACGCCGTGTTGCGGCAGCGCACGGATGCGGACGACGGGCATACCCTGATTCTCTACGCTCGCGCCGTGACCGAGAGCGCGTTCGAAGTCGGGCCGCTCCGCGGGCACCGCGGCGGCTCCGGAGCGCCGGCGCTCCTCCTCCACGGCGGCGCCGCCGTCCCCGACTACCTCGGCGGTCTCGCCGACGAGCTCGCAGACACCTTCACCACCTATCGGTACACCCAGCGGGGAACGCCGCCGTCCGGCGGAGAGCCGCCCTTCACGATCGAGGCCCATCTGCGGGACGCGCTGGCCGTGCTGGACTCGTTCGGGATCGAGCGGGCGTGGGTGGTCGGACACTCATGGGGCGGGCACCTCGCACTGCATCTTCTCCTCGCGCATCCAGATCGCCTACTCGGTGTCGTCGCCGTCGACCCGCTCGGGGCGTTCGCCGGCGCCTTCGCGGAGATCGACGTCAGGAGGAGGCACGCCCTCTCCGCCCGGGCGAATGCCTGGCTGGACGCGATCGAGGCTCGCCGCCGGTCCGGCGAGGTGACCGAAGCCGAGCTGGTGGAGCGTTTCGCGCTCCTCTGGCCGATCTACTTCGCCGATCTCGCGAAGGCGCTCCCACCGCCCGAGCACGTCGGCGTCGACGCCTCGATCGAGGTCAACCGCTCGCTCGTCGACCATTTCGAACGGGAGACGCTCGCGAAGGGCCTGCCGGCGGCGACCCGGCCCGTGCTTTTCGTCCACGGCGAGCTGAGCGTAATCCCGATTCGGTCGACCACGGAGACCGCCCAGCTGATCCCGGGCTCCGAGGTCGTGACCGTCCCGGGGTCGGGGCACTTCCCCTGGGTCGACCAACCGGGCTCGGTGCGCCGCGCGTTCGAGAGCTTCTTCGGGGAGTAGAAGCGCTCGACCGCGCGACGGGAGCTCAGACGGAGAGGGCCGGCTTGGGGCGGGCTCCTTCGTCACGAACAGCCAGACGCTCGTCACCAGCGTCGAGATCGGAATGGCGTTCCGCACGTCTCAACATGATTCCTCCCTCCCGGAAGAAATGCCGCATGCGCCTGCCGCGGCGATCGTACGAGACGGATCGTTCGCAATCAATGAGGTCGGGTACGCTCGCGCCCATGGCGCCGGCCCGGTTCAACTTCGCCCGCGACGTGGTCGAGCAGCAGGATGCCGAGCGGCTGGCAATCCGTTTCTACGACCGCACCGGCCGGGTCCGCGACCTGACGTTCGGCATGGTCTCCGACCGAGCAGCCCGGTGGGCCGGCGTGCTCCGGTCGCGCGGCGTGTTGCCGGGCGACCGTGTCCTCGTCCTGATCGGCAAGACGCCGGAGTGGCACGCGGTCCTGCTCGCGGCGCTGAAGGTCGGCGCGGTAACGATCCCCTGCTCCGAGATGCTGCGGGCGAAGGACCTCGATTTCCGGGTACGCCATTCGGGTGCAGGGCTGCTGGTCGCCGACCCGGGCTGTCGGGAAGAGGTCGAGGCGATGACCGAGGCGCCGGAGGTCGTGTACGTCGGCGAGACCGAGCTCGGCGATCCCGACATCGCCACTGCCGACACGGCCGCGGAGGATCCGGCCTTCATCCTCTACACGTCCGGGACGACGAAGGATCCGAAGGGCGTGGTACACGCTCACCGGTACACGTGGGCGAAGCGCGCCCAGGCCGAGCGTTGGCTCGACACGAAGCCAGGCGACCTCGTCTGGTGCACGGCCGGCACCGGCTGGGCGAAGTCGATCTGGAACGTCCTGCTCGGCCCGTGGAGTTGCGGCGCAGGAGTCGTCCTGCACGAAGGTGGCTTCGACCCGGAGGAGCGGTTCCGGCTGATCGAGTCGCTCGGCCCGACCGTGCTCTGCCAGGCGCCGACCGAGTACCGGCTGATGGCGAAGCTCGAGGGTCTCGCCGGGTACGACCTGTCCCGCGTGCGGCACATGGTCTCGGCGGGCGAGCCGTTGAACCCCGAGGTGATTCGCGCGTTCGACGAGGCGTTCAAGAGGACGATCCACGACGGCTACGGCCAGACCGAGAACACCCTGCTGGTCGGCAACTTCCCGGGGGCGGAGATCCAGCCGGGCTCGATGGGCCTACCCGCGCCCGGCTACGACGTACGGGTGATCGACGACGACGGCAGAGAGACGCCGGTCGGCGATGAGGGAGACATCGCCCTGCGCGGCGACGCGCCGGCACTGTTCACCGGCTACTGGAACGCGCCGGAGGAGACGGCGGCCGTCTACCGCGGCGAGTGGTACGTCACCGGCGACCGTGCGGTACGCGACGAGGACGGCTACCTCTGGTTCACCGGTCGTGCCGACGACGTGATCCTGTCGGCCGCCTACCGGATCGGCCCGTTCGAGGTCGAGAGCGCGCTCCTCGAGCACGCGGCGGTGGCGGAGAGCGCCGTCGTCGGCAAGCCCGATCCGGACCGCGGGCAGATCGTCAAGGCGTTCGTCGTGCTCCGGTCAGGGCGTAACGGGGACGCAGCCCTCGTCTCCGAGCTCCAGGACCACTGCAAGCAGGTGACCGCGCCCTACAAGTACCCGCGCGAGATCGAGTTCGTCACTGAGCTCCCGAAGACACGGAGCGGGAAGATCAGGCGCGTGGAGCTGCGGAAGCTGGAGGAGGAACGGGCGCGTACTAGCCGCGCCAGCCCTCGAGCACCTGCTGCGCCTGGTCGAGCGAGGTGACGATCGTCCCGGCCGCCTCGATGCAGCCGACCACGAAGAGGTTCAGCCCTTTCGCCTCCCCCTCCCGAGTCGAGTCGCGCGCGGCCCGCAGGTCGGTGACCAGGCCGACGATGCCCTTCTTCGCCGGGTCGGTGTGCATCAGCGCGTAGAAGATCCCGATCTCGCACGCAGTACCGTCGTCGATCAGCGGCCCGTCCAGCAGGGCGAGCACCGCGTTCGCCTCCGAGAGCCCTATCCAGTCCTTCGCGAAGATCCGCTCCGCGGTCACGGTGTCGGTGAGAGCGAGCTCGTGCTCATGCGGAACGAAGACGTCGAAGCCGGCCCCGCGGAGCTGCGCTGCGCACTCGTCGATGTAGCCGCGCTCGTACGGCGTGAACAGCGGACCCGCGAAGTAGATCTTCACGCGGGCGCGAGCTCGAGCTCGACCGGCTCGGCGCCCGGCACGACCGCAGCGGTCTCGCGCGCGTGCAGCAGCGTCGTGCGGACGATCAGCTTTGCGCGCGCGAAGTTGTCCAGCTCGGTCGGCACCGGCCCGATCGCCTCGCCGCGCGCATAGGCAGCAGCATTCCGGCCGATCGCGCGATACGAGTCGAGCGAGTACAGCGGCGACATCCCGAACAGCTCGAGGTTGTCGAGCGGCTGTAAGTCGGCACGGTGAATCACTGCGGTGCCCTTGGACTGGAGTCCGATCGCG
>JBKOVQ010000172.1:0-3531 GCA_046723985.1 Actinomycetota bacterium
CACTTCGCGCGCGGGGTGCCGCCGATCGCGCTCTGGCACGGCATCGCCAGCCGGGAGGGCGCCGCGGGCGCGCCACTCCTCGTCGGCGCGATCGGCTGGCTCGAGTGCCGACTCGCCGCCGAGCACGAAGTCGGCGATCACACGCTCTTCGTCGGCGAGGTGCTCTCGGTCGAGCTGGGCGAGAACGCGCCGCCGCTCGTCCACGTCGAGTCAGGGTTCAGGTCGCTGTGATCGAGGCGGTCGTCTTCGACCTCGACGGTCTCCTGATCCAGAGCGAGGAGCTGTGGGCAGACGTTCGCGAGCAGCTCGCGCGCGACCGCGGCGGACGGTACGGGCCCGAGGAGCAACGCGCGATGATGGGGATGAGCTCGCCGGAGTGGTCGCGTTACATGCACGAGCACGTCGGCCTGCCGGAGTCACCTGACGCGATCGCCGCCGAGGTGGTCGAGTTGATGGCCGGGCGGTATCGCGAGCGGCTCCCGCTGATCGACGGCGCCGTCGAGGCGGTGGAACGGCTGGCGGCCCGGTGGCCGCTGGGGCTGGCCTCGTCGTCGAACCGGCCGCTGATCGACCTCGTCCTCGAGCTGTCCGGCCTGGCGCCGCTGTTCCGGGCGACCGTATCGTCGGAGGAGGTCGCACGAGGCAAGCCGGCGCCGGACGTCTACCTCGAGGCCAGCCGGCGGCTGGGGGTGGAGCCGACGCACGCGGCGGCGATCGAGGATTCCCACGCCGGCATCGGGTCGGCGAAGGCCGCAGGAATGCGGGTGGTGGCGATCCCGAACCCGTCCTTTCCGCCGGGGGACGAGGCACTTGCCGAGGCGGACGTCGTACTCAGGTCTCTCGCGCACCTCACTCCGGAAGCCGTGGACTGCTAGTCACGCCCGGTTGCGGGGACTGTCCCTCAGACCCGGCCGAAGAGGACGCAGCCGTTGTGGCCGCCGAGGCCCATCGCGTTCGAGAGCGCGACGTCCACCTGCACGCGGCGCGCCTCGTTCGGGACGTAGTCGAGGTCGCACTCGGGATCGGGTGTCTCGTAGTTGATCGTCGGCGGGAGAACGCCCTCGTGGATCGCGAGGACGCACATCAGTGCCTCGACCGCTCCCGCCGCGCCGAAGCAGTGCCCGGTCATCGACTTCGTCGAGGAGACGGCGAGCTGGTAGGCGTGGTCGCCGAAGACTTCCTTGACCGCCTTCGTCTCCGCCAGGTCGCCGAGCGGGGTCGACGTGCCGTGGGCGTTGATGTAGCCGACGCGCTCCGGCTCGACCCCGGCCCGGTCGAGCGCCGCCCGCATCATCTCGACGACGCCGACCGATTCGGGGTCGGGTCGCGCCAGGTGGTGGGCGTCGTTGGACGCACCGTACCCGAGCACCTCCGCGTAGACGCGAGCCCCGCGAGCCCGCGCGGCCTCGAGCTCCTCGAGCACGAGCACGCAAGCTCCCTCGCCCATGACGAAGCCGTCCCGGGTGAGGTCGAACGGCCTCGAGGCCCGGGGCGGATACTCCTCCTCGGCCGCGAGCCCCCGCATCGCGCAGAACCCCGCGAGGATCAGCGGGTGGAGGCACGCCTCCGCGCCGCCGGCGAGCACCGCGTCCGCGGCGCCGCGACGGATCACCTCCGCCGCCTCGCCGATCGCCGTCGAGCCGGTCGCGCAGGCCGAGACCGGCGCGTAGTTCGGCCCGCGCAGCCCGAGCGCGATCGCGATCTGACCGCTCGCCGCGTCGACGAGCACGCTGGGAATGAAGTACGGCGAGACGCGGTCGGGACCGCGCTCCCGGAAGATCTGGTGCTGCTCGGTGATCCCGATCAGGCCGCCGATCGCCGTCCCGAAGAGGACGCCGACGCGGTCCGGGTCGTACGCGCTGTCGAGCGACGCGTCCTCGACCGCCTCCGCGGCCGCGGCGACGCCCATGACGACGTTCCGGTCGAGCCTGCGCGCCTCCTTCGCCCCGACGACCGCCGCCGGATCGAAGCCGCGCACCTCGGCCGCGATCCGCACCGGGAAGCCGCTCGTGTCGAACGTGCTGATGAAGTCGATCCCGCTCTGCCCGGCGACCGCCGCCTCCCAGGTGGAGCGACGATCGTTGCCGAGCGGCGTGACCGCTCCCAGGCCGGTGACGACGACCCTGCGCATCTCCTGAGCCTAGTACGGCTAGCCTCCCGGGCGTGCCGGGAAAGAACGTGCCGTTTCCGCCGATGGAAGCCGAGCTCGTCCGCGAGTTGCCGGAGGGCGAGTGGCAGTACGAGCCGAAGTGGGACGGCTTCCGCGGCGTGCTCGAGAACGACGGCGACGAGCTGGCGCTGTGGAGCCGGAACGAGCGGCCACTGCTGCGCTATTTCCCCGAGCTGAGACCGCTCGGAGACCTGCTCCCTCCCCACTCCGCGCTCGACGGCGAGATCGTGATCGAGCGCGGCGGCCGCCTCGACTTCGACGCCATGCAGATGCGACTCCACCCGGCCGAGAGCCGCGTCCGCAAACTGTCAGCCGAGATCCCGGCACAGTTCGTCGCCTTCGACGTCCTGCTCTGGAAGGGGAAGCCGATCCACGAGCTGCCGCTCGAGAAGCGACGGCGCGAGCTGGAGAAGCTCGCGAAGAGTTTCCGGATCTCGCCGGCGACGCGCGACGCCGCCGTCGCCGCGGCCTGGCTTGACGAGCTCGACGCCGCCGGTCTCGACGGCGTGATCGCGAAGCGCCTCGGCATCCCATATCTCCCGGGCTCCCGTGAGGGCGTGGTGAAGGTGAAGGCGCACAAGACGGCGGACTGCGTCGTCATCGGGGTGCGCTGGAAGACGAAGCCCACGACCCTGGCGACGCTGCTCCTGGGCCTCTACCGTGACGACGGCGGCCTCGACTACGTCGGCTCGGCGGCCGTTGCCGCCGGCCGGCACGACGAGATCCTGAAGCGCGTCAAGCCGCTCCTGAAGGGCGCGCCCGACCGTGGCTTCTCGGAGCCGAACCGGTGGGGCGGCGGCGAGCTGGCCCAGTCCGCGATCAGGCCCGAGCTCGTGGTCGAAGTGCGCTACGACAAGGTGCAGGGCAACCGGTTCCGGCACGGCACGCGACTGATCCGCTTCCGCGACGACAAGGACCCGCAGCAGTGCACGTGGCGCGAAGTGCGCAAACCGCCGGGGCCGTACGACATTACGGTGCCCGCGCTCTTCGATTTGAAGTAGGGACTGTCCCCGCAGGCGACCGTCCCCAAAGAAGGGAGGCGCGCTTCGGTCTACAGGTCAGACCCTAGGATGGGCCGGGCAGGCCCAGCTTTGCGAATTTCGGCGGGAGCGAGACCTTGCGCCGCCACATTCCCGCGGTCGGTCGCCGATCTTGTCGATCCGCTTGCGCATCGTCTTCAACGTGAACTTCGCGGGATCCGAGCGCGGCACCTCGTCCCAGGTCAGCGGCGCCGACGCGCGCGCGTCCGGTGTCGGGCGGATCGAGTAGGCGGAGGCGATCGTCCGGTCGCGTGCGTTCTGCCCGTAGTCGACGAAGACGCCGTCGCGGTCCGCGACCTTCCAGGTCGTCGTCGCGATCGA
>JBKOVQ010000255.1:0-8747 GCA_046723985.1 Actinomycetota bacterium
GCGCCACTCCTCCGCGAAGCGTTCGCGCAGCTCCAGGTAGCGGTCCGGCGTATCGAAGACGCGCCGAACGACGAGTTGCGGCGAGGTCGTCCCGTTCCACGTGTTCTCCTGGAGCCGGAAGGCGATGTCGTAGCGGCCGACGCGCCGGAACCGGTCGAGCTGCGCGCCGAGGCCGAAGGCGATCGCGCTCCCGGCAGGGCGACCGGCGTCCGTGACCCGGAAGCGGAGGTGCTTCCCGTCGCCGACGGTGGCGAGGTCACTCAGCTCACAGCCGGCGACGAGGAGGTTGATCCCGGGGTTGCCGAGCCCGAACGGTGCGAGCCGGCGGAGCTCGGCGCAGAGGTCCAGAGTCAGCGCGGAGCCGGGGACGATCGCGTCGATCGGCGTGACCGGTCGGAGATCCTCGTCGGCGAGGTGCTCGTCGGCGTAGTCGGCAAAGGCCCCGGCGAGCCCGTCAACCGCGTCCGGTCGGATCGAAAGGCCCGCTGCCGCGCGATGGCCTCCGAAGCGCTCGAGCTGGTCGGCACATGCGGCGAGCGCGGCGTGGAGGTCGAAGGCGGGAACGGAGCGGCCGGAGCCCTTCCAGTCGCGGTCCGTCCCGGCGATGAGGACGACCGGCCGGTGATAGCGCTCGACCAGGCGCGACGCGACGATCCCGATCACACCCTCGTGCCAGCCCTCGTTCGCGAGCACGTACCCGCGACGGATGCGACGGGCCTCCGGCCACGCGTCGATCGTGGCCGACGCCTGGCGGAGGATCCGGTCCTCGATCGCCTGGCGCTCGCGGTTGAGCTCCTCGAGCTCGGTCGCGAACCGGCGGGCCGTGTCCCCGTCGTCGGTGAGCAGGAGCTCCAGGGCGGCGGTCGGTCGCCCGAGCCTGCCGGCGGCGTTGATCCGCGGTGCCAGCCGGAAGGCGACGGCGCCCTCGTCGACGACCGCCGGGTCCACGCGGGCCGCCTGCATGAGCGCCCGCAAGCCGGGCCGGGTGGTCGTGGCGAGCCGGCGCAACCCGGCGATCGCGAGCGCACGGTTCTCGTCGACGAGGGGGACGACATCCGCGATCGTGGCCAGTGCGACCAGGTCGAGGTGCCGGGCGAGCCGCTCGTCGCCAGGGGTGCCGAAGGCGACCCGGTCTTCCGGCCGGGCGTCGCCGGCTTTGCCGGTGACGCTTCCAGCCCCCGCGCCGAGGAGGGTTTCGGCGAGTTTGTAGACGACGCCCGTCCCGCACAGGTCGGGGAAGGGGTACGAGGACGGCCTGGTGGCGACGATCGGGCAGCCGGGCAGTTCGTCGCCGGGCCGGTGGTGGTCCGTGACGATCACCTCGAGTCCCGCCGCCTTGGCGGCCGCGATCTCGTCGACCGCGGTGATCCCGCAGTCGACGGTCACGACGAGGCCGAAGCCCTCGGCCGCGAGCCGTGCGAGCGTCTCGCCCGCCACCCCGTAGCCCTCCTCGAAGCGGCTGGGCAGGTGCCAGTCGACGTCGGCACCCAGGTCGCGGAGGACGAGGAGTGCGAGGGCGGTCGCGCAGATCCCGTCGACGTCGTAGTCGCCGTGTACGCAGATCTTGGTGCCGGCCGCGATCGCGGCGCGGATCAGGTCGCACGCCTCCTGCATGTCGCCGAGCGCGAAGGAGTCGTGGCCGGGGACCTCGCCCGCGAGGAACGCCGCAGCCGCCTCGGGCTCGGCGTATCCCCTCCGGACGAGGACGCTCGCGGTCGTCTGGCTCAGGCCGAGGGCGTCTGCGAGCGACGCTGCCTCGTGCGGTTCGCAGTGCTCGATCGTCCACGTCGCCCCGACCATGGACAGTCGAAGGTACGCACGCGTTCGGACGGCACTCAGGAACCGCGCCTGCGGTCTCGGATCGACTCCCAGATGACCCTCGTCCAGAGCACCACCAGGAAGCCGGCGGCGCCGGCGACGAGGATCACGACCGGTGAGAGGATCACCGCTCGCTCGAACGACCAGTCGAGCAGAACCGCAGCCACGGCGGTCAGGCCGGCGCAGGCACCGAGCGAGAGGAGGACGACGCGTGGGCTCACGCGAGCCCAGTCTAGGGCCGAAAAGCCGTTGGTATCCTGCGCGGGTGGAGAGCCGTCCGCTGCCTGGGGACACCAACTACAGCTCCGGCGACGACTACGTCGTCGAGTTTCTCGGATACCGGTTCAGCTTCAACAGCGGCGATTTCGAGCAGCGCGTGACCGCCGCGGCCGTGAAGCTCGGCCTGGTAGAGGCGAACGAGCTGGACGAAGACGAGACCGCCGACCTCGTGGAGCTGGCCGCCGAGGGCCGGATCGAGGAGCCGCGCAGCCAGCTCGGCGGCTACCTCGTCCGACACTGGGAGCGCATCTCTCTCGTCGGAGGCGAGTCGCTCGTCTACTGGCTCCGCAAGCTGATCTTCCGCGGCGCGTGGCTCGACCACCGCGTCAAGGAGGGCCTCCTCGAGGTCGTCTGGGACGAGGACAACTCGGAGTTCGCCTACCGCGATCCTCGCGGCAGCCGCGCGCTGCTGGAGCTGGCGCCGGTGCCATCATGGCACGAGCTCCAGTACAGACCCTAGGAGGGCACGGAGAAGCCGAGTTGAGTGCGCTCCTCGGCGGCGGTGGTCAGCTCGATCCGCTTGATCGAGCCAACCGGGACGATCACCAGCGCCGGCGTGTCGTCGGCCGGGTGTGGACGAAGCGTCACGAACCCGTAACCGGGCTCGGCCGCCATGGACTCGACCGCATAGCGCACGCCGTCGACGAGCTCGACCTCGACGTACGCCTGCTCGACTCCGGCCTCGTGGGCGAACTGCTCGATCCGTCGGTGGATGCGATCGACGAGATCGTCGAGCGGGCCTGCGAACCCAGGAACCCAGAGATCGGGCATCGACCTAGAAGAGGCTATCTGCGCGAGCCGCCTGGTCCGACGCGACGTGGGCGAGCCCAAGATCGGTGACGATGCGCCCACGGGGCGTCCGCTGGATGAAGCCCAGCTGGAGCAGGTACGGCTCGTAGACGTCCTCGATCGTGTCCGGCTCCTCGCCGAGCGAGACCGCGAGCGTCGAGAGACCGACCGGACCGCCGCCGAACTTGTGTACGATCGCCTCGAGCAGCTCGCGGTCGGTTCGCTCCAGGCCTTCGTTGTCGACCTCGAGCAACTCGAGTGCCTCCCAGGCGACGTCTGCAGTGATGTCCCCGGAGTGGCGGACCTCGGCGACGTCGCGAACCCGACGGAGGATCCGGTTGGCGACCCGCGGCGTGCCGCGGGAGCGCCGCGCGATCTCGCCGCCGGCCTCGTCGGAGAGGCCGACCCCGAGGATCCGGGCCGCGCGGTGGACGATGCTCGCCAGCTCGTCCGGCTCGTAGTACGAGAGCCGGAACGTGATCCCGAAGCGGTCGCGGAGCGGCGTCGTGAGCAGCCCGGTCCGAGTCGTCGCCCCGACCAGCGTGAACGGCGGCAGGTCGAGCGTCATGGTGCGCGCCGCCGGGCCCTGGCCGATGACGATGTCGAGGCGGAAGTCCTCCAGCGCAGGGTAGAGGATCTCCTCGACGGCCGGATTGAGCCGGTGGATCTCGTCGACGAACAGGACGTCACGCGCATCCAGCGACGTGAGGATCGCAGCGAGGTCACCCTTCCGCTCGACGGCCGGGCCGGCGATCGTGCGAATGCCGACGCCGAGCTCCTCCCGCACGATGTAGGCGAGGCTCGTCTTCCCAAGGCCAGGTGGACCGACGAGCAGTACGTGGTCGAGCGCCTCCCCGCGCGAGGTCGCCGCCGTGAGCGCGACCTCGAGCTGCTCCTTCATGCGCTCCTGGCCGACGAACTCGTCCAGCCGGCGCGGCCGCAGCGAGCGGTCGAAATCGTCTTCCTCGTCCCTGAGCGTCGGTGCCAGGAACTGCGTGTCGGTTTCGCTCATGCCGCCTGCCTCAGCGCCTCGCGGACCCGCTCCTCGGCGGGAAGCTCCGGGTCGACCTCGGCCAGGGCGCGCTCGGCATCCACCACCGAATAGCCCAGCTCGACGAGCGCGTCGCGCGCGACGAGGTGACCGGCCCGGGGTGCCTCGGGCGCCGGAGCGCCCGCTGCGACCTTCTCCTTGAGCTCGAGGACGACCCGCTGAGCGGTCTTCTTGCCGATGCCGGGAATCGCCTCGAAGAGGGCGGTGTCCTCCAGCGCGATCGCACGGCGGAACTCGGCCGGGCTCGATCCGGAGACGATCGCCAGCGCGACCTTCGGGCCGACGCCACTGACCGAGAGGAGATGCTCGAACAGCTCCCGCTCCGCGGCGTCCGAAAAGCCGTAGAGGTGGAGCGCATCTTCGCGGACGTGGGTGTGGATCTCGAGCGTCACCTCGGCCACGCCGTCGGCCCTCCGCACCGCGCTCGGAGTCGCAGCAACCAGGTAGCCGACCCCGTTGACGTCGAGGATCAGGCCGTCGGGGCGGTGCGCGACCGGCGAGCCCCGCAGGCGCGCGATCACGACGCGACCATCTTCAAGAGCGGCGGTGCGAGCGCATGGCAGATCGCAACCGCGAGCGCGTCGGAGGCATGCGTCGACTCGGGCGGCGCCCGCAGCGCCAGGATCGTCTGCACCATCCGCGCCACCTGGGCCTTCTCGGCGCGGCCGTAGCCGCAGACGGCCTGCTTCACGCGGCTCGGCGCGTACTCAGCGCACTCGACGCCGGCGACCGCGCAGGCGACGAGCACGGCGCCCCGCGCCTGACCGACAGAGAGCGCGGTGCGGGCGTCGGCGCCGACGAACGACTCCTCGAGTGCGACGGCATCCGGCCCGTGCTGGTCCACCAACCCCGTGACGCCCTCGAAGATCGTCCTCAGGCGCAGTTCCGGGCGCTCGTGCGCCTCCGTTCGCCAGCACCCGTGGACGAGGGCCCGGAGGCGTCCGTCGCTTTCGTGGACTATCGCGTAGCCGCATGCAGCAGTGCCCGGATCGATACCGAGAACTCTCACGCGGTGAGGTTAGGCGCCGGATCGGACATCCCTCCCGACCGGCGATGCCGGCTAGACCGCGACCGTCTCCAGCACGTGCTCGGGGATGTCGAAGTTCGCGTAGACGTCCTGGACGTCGTCGTTTTCCTCGAGCCCGTCGATCAACTTCAGCACCTTGCGCGCCACCGCTTCGTCCTCGATCGCGACCGTCGTCTTCGGGAGCATCGTCACCTCGGCGTCGCTGACCGAGACGCCCGCGGCCTCCAACGACTCCCGTACCCGGTGCAGGTCCTCAGGTGCGCATGTGACCTCGAAGGACGAGCCCTCCTCGGCGACGTCCTCGGCGCCGGCGTCGGCCGCGGCCAGCGTCAGCTCGTCCTCGTCGGTCGTATCCCGGTCGACGAGGACGACACCCTTGCGCTCGAACAGCCACGCGACCGCGCCCGACTCGGCCAGGTTCCCGTCGTGGCGCGCGAAGATGTGCCGGACCTCGCCCGCCGTGCGGTTGCGGTTGTCGGTCAGTACGTCGACGTACACTGCCACGCCGCCCGGGCCGTAACCCTCGTAGGAGATGTGCTCATAGGCGGCTGCTTCGGCGCCGGTGCCGCTCCCACGCGCGATCGCGCGCTCGATGTTGTCCTTCGGCATCGAGGCGGCACGCGCCTTCTCGATCGCGTTCTGGAGCGCGAGGTTGCCCGTGGGGTCAGGGCCGCCGTCCTTCGCCGCGACGATCAGGGCGCGGGTCAGCTTCGTGAACAGCTGGCCGCGCTTGGCGTCGGCGGCGCCCTTCTTGTGCTTGATGGACGACCACTTGCTATGCCCCGACATTCGTCTCCTCCCGCACGAGATCCAGAAACAGGTCGTGCACTCGTGTGTCGTCGGTGAGCTCGGGATGGAAGGAGGCGACCAGGAACCGCCCCTGCCGCAGCAGCACCGGCTCGCCGTCCAGGTCCGCGAGCACCTCGACATCCGCCCCTGTATCGCGCACCCGGGGCGCCCGGATGAACACACCGCGCAGCGGCTGAGCATCGCCCTCCAGCTCGAGGTCGGCCTCGAAGCTCGCCACCTGGCGGCCGTAGGCGTACCGATCGACCTCGACGTCGACGAGCTCGAGGTGGTTTCGGTCAAGGAGAATCATCCCGGCGCAGGTTCCGAACACCGGTCCGACGAACCGCCGCAACGCCTCCTCGAGTCCGTACAGCCGCATCAGGCGCCCGATCGCCGTCGATTCGCCCCCCGGGATGACGAGGCCGTCGAGCCCGTCCAGCTCTTCGGGCAGGCGCACCTCGACCGCCTCTCCGCCGAGCCGCCGGAGCATCGAAACGTGCTCGCGGAAGTTGCCCTGGACGGCGAGAACACCGATCTTCATCGCTTCGATTCTAGATACGCGCCTCCAGCCACTCGGCCAGCGGCCCCTCTGCGACATCGACGAAGCGCTCCTCGAGCTCCGCGCCCGTGGCGACCAGCAGCTCGGCCACCCGAACGAAGTCACGGCCGGGCTCCGGCCAGCTGTCCGAGTCGAGGAATGCCCAGGCGAGCGGGGTGTCGAACAGCATCCCCGACGGCGCGACCGGGTCGGCGCCGAGCGCGAGCAGGCGCTCGACGAGTTCCGCATCGCCGACCCAGCACGCGTGGTGGAGGAGCGTCCCGGCGGGTCCTCCCCCCGCCACACCGCGAAAGTCGATGCCGACGGCGTCGACCACGACGTCGACGTGCCCGCGCAGCGCGGCGAGGACGACCACCTCCTGCTGGTCGGGGTCGAGCTTGTCCGGCACAGGCGAGATCGGACGCTCGCCGCGGGCGAGCGTGGCCACCGCGGCGTCCGCAGGGTCGACCTCGGTCGAGGCGCCGAGCTCCCTCAGCGCGTCCGCCGCCGCGTCGTCCCCGCGGAGCACCGCGTGCGCGTACGCCGTCCGCAACGGCACATCGCCGCGCCAGGTCTCGCCGCCCGGGCGATCGAGGTCGGCGCCGTAAGCCGCGAGGAGGCGCAGGAAGTCCGGCCCGCGCCCCCTGCGGACCGCGTGCACGACCGCGTTCCCCTCGTTTGCGTCCGCGCCGGCCTCGAGAAGCAGCCGAACCGGCTCGATCCGGTCGGAGTCGAGGGCGTGCGCGAGCGCGTTCGACCCGGTCGGGCGCGCACCGTGCTCGAGCAGCAGCGCCAGGCACTCGGGGCTCGCGGCCTCGGTCGAGTGGTAGAGCGCGTCGCCGAACCATGGCTCGCCGTTCGGGTCGGCGCCGTACTCGAGGACGAGGCGCGTCAGCTCGGGGTCCTGCTTGACTCCCGCCGCACCGTACAGGGCCGACATCGGCCCGTGCTCGTTCGCGTAGAACGCGTTCGGGTCGGCGCCCCGCTCGAGCAGCTCGCGCGCGAGCGCCGTGCTCTCGAAGGCCGAGTGGCAGACGTAGTGAAGTGGCGACCACGAGCGTGGACCGCCGGCCTCGTTCGCATCCCCCTCCCACTCCAGCCCGAGCACCAGGCGCACCCAGGGATCCCGCTCCAGTTCCGGTCGCGCAGCCAGCAGCCGCTCGGCCCGGCCGCGCCGTCGCTCGGTCGCCGCGACGACAAACGACTCGACGTTCGCCTCCGCGGAGTGCACGAGCACCGGCCAGCTCGAGAAGCCGTGCTCGCACGCGAGCACGAGGTGGGCGCTCGACAGCCGGACGGGGAGATCACCCAGTCTGGCCAGCGCCTCGGGGTCGCCGCGCCCGCCCGCCTTGACGAGGTCCTTCGCCTGCTTGCGGAGCTGTTCGAGGTTCATCCCGACCTCCTCCCGTGAGGCCCGTGTCCGCGGCGGGCGGGAAGAAGATCGATTGATGCTGCGGTGCTGCGTGGAGGTGGGCTCAGCCCTTTCCGCGGACCGGGTGCGCCCTCGCGCGCTGGACCGATCCTAGCTCAGACCGTTTCTGGCCCGTTGACGTCGCGCCGCCAGAGCACCATGCCGACGAACGCGAGGAACACACCCAGGCAGAGGAACGCGACGGGCCCTGCCCACGTGGTCGGCGCCCGCAGCTCCCCGCCGCCGATTCCGAAGGTCTCGCCGAGCGAGTAGTGCCCGGTCGCGAGCACCAGCCCGACTGTCCCAATCACCGCATAGCTCGAGCGGCGGATCCCGGCGCCGACCGCCATGAACACGAGGCCGACGACGACGATCAGCGCCCACTGGAAGTCCGACGTGTGCCACCAGTAGAGGAGCGCCCCGAAGATCGTCAGCCCGGCGACGACGTGCACCCAGAACCCGTAGGGCCGGGTGTCGCCGCCGTCGTTGCCAAGCCCCATGACGAAGAGAAAGAGCCCGATGAACAGAGTCACCCACGCGCTCCAGTTCCCGCCGCTGGAGACCACATCCGTGACGAAGTACCAGCCGAGTCCGGCGAGGACGAACACGAAGAGTGGGAACTTGAAGATCGAGAGGTCAATCGCCGCTGCGATCAGCACGAGCAGCTCCAGGAAGAGCAGCCCGAGGTGGAAGCCTCCGAGAGGCTTGTCGTGAGGCAGCCAGCCGAACCAGGAGAAGAAAGCGCCGATCATGAGGGCGAAGAGGCCGAGCCCGACGAAGCCGAAGAGGCCGGCGACCACGCGGCGCCCCCGGCCGAGGAGCATGAACGCGATCACCTCGGCGACGAACCAGAACAGCACCGACCAGCCGGCGAAAGCGCCCTGGCTGTGATTGGAGTCGATCACCGAGAGCCAGCCGGCCGACGCGACCAGTGCCAGGAGCGCGCCCGAGTACGCCAGAAACGATCCCGTCGCCCAACCTGCCCGGTGCACGGCCACGCGGTGATCATGATGCGGGCTCCGGACGGAACCGGCGCCCCTCACTG